>JAJDEE010000223.1 GCA_029259975.1 Planctomycetota bacterium | reverse complement strand
GTCATAGCGATGCCGATGTTTTGCTTCATGCCGTGACCGATGCCCTGCTCGGCGCGGCCGGTTTGCCCGACATTGGTCAGTTGTTTCCCAACACCGACGAAGATAACCGCGGACGCGACTCGGCCGAGATGCTGCGACTCGCATACGACCAAGTCACACAGGCAGGCTACCAAATCGTCAACCTCGACTGCGTTGTTGCCGCCCAACAACCGAAACTTGCCCCACACAAACAAAAAATCCGACAACGGATCGCTGAAATCCTGTCGCTTACGATCGACCAAGTGAACGTCAAAGCCAAGACCGGCGAAGGTGTTGGACCAGTTGGCGAGCAGCAGGCGATCGAGGCCCGTTGTGTTGTATTGATTGATAAAACGTAACCCTACTTCATGCGAATCGGAACGTCGCCGCTAACAACTACAATAACATGACCACATCTACTGCTACAAAACCCGCCATGTCGACGCTCTCCGAACCACATCAGACGCTACAGATCTACAACACGCTCAGCAAAAAGAAAGAACCCTTTCGCACCGTCGAAGCGGGCAAAGTCGGTATCTATCTGTGCGGACCCACCGTCTACGACAAGGCGCACATCGGCCACATGGTGGGGCCGGTGATTTTTGATTGCATCAAACGCTACCTCGTTTACTGTGGCTACGAAGTCAATTGGGTCGTCAACCTCACCGACGTCGACGACAAGCTAATCAACAAAGCCAACGAGCGTGGCATGACCATGCTCGAAGTCGCCGAAGAAAATATCGCCGACTACAACGAAAATCTCACAGCCTTGGGCGTCACTTCCGTCGATCACTTCCCACGCGCCACCGATTGCATGGACGAGATCATCGCCTTCATCGGGTCGCTCGTCGATCAAGGTTTTGCTTATGAGTCTGAGGGAGACGTCTATTTCGAGGTCGGCAAAGACACGCATTACGGCAAGCTCAGCAACCGCACCGTCGACGCGATGCAAGGCGAAGGCGGCGGCATGGCCCAACGCAAACGGGGGCTGGCCGACTTTGCCCTTTGGAAATCGGCAAAGCCGGACGAACCCTCATGGGAAAGCCAGTGGGGCCAAGGTCGACCTGGATGGCATATCGAATGCTCGGCGATGAGCAAAAAGCTGCTCGGCGAAACCTTCGACATCCATGGCGGCGGGCTCGATCTAGTCTTTCCGCACCACGAGAACGAAATCGCCCAAAGCGAGTGCTGCCACACCAAACCGATGGTCACCTACTGGGCACACAATGGCTTGCTCCGTGCCTCCAGCGCCGCCGGCAAAGTCGGCGGTCGCAGCGAACGAGATGGCGAGTCCGCTTCAGCGGACGGAGCTTCAGCGGATGGAGGCGATGGCGGCAAAATGAGCCGCAGTAAAGGCGCCGGCGGCCTCGCCGACCTGATCGCTAGCCAAGGCGGTGAGCGAATCCGCTTCTTCCTACTCCGCACCCACTACCGCAGCACAGTCTTGTTCAACGAACCGGCCATCGAAGAAGCCGGCATCGGCCTCGACAGCTTTTACCGCTTGTTCAAACGCTACGCGCGCATTACCGGCAAAGATTTTTACGATTTAGAAGCCGCCCAAACCCGCGACGCCGGAGCAATCGCCTCGGACAGCGACGCCACCCAAGCAGCGACGTCGGCTTGCCGCGAAAAGTTTCTCCATGACATGGACGACGACTTCAACACGGGCGGCGCGATCGGCGAACTGTTTGAGCTAGTAAAAATCGCCAACAAATTCTGTGACGATGCCAATTTGGAGAGCGAAGACAAAGCCGACACCGATGTGGCGAAGCTAGAGCAACTGCTCAGCACGCTCAAAGAACTCGCCAGCATCCTTGGTATTTTTTCTCAGCCCCTCACAAAAACTGGGGGTTCCGGCGACGAACTACTCGCCCAAGCGATGCAGCTAGTCATCGACCTTCGCGCCGAAGCACGGGCGAGCAAGAATTTCGCTACGGCCGATGCCATCCGCGACGGCATCGGCCCACTCGGCGTAGTGCTCGAAGACCGCGCCGGTGGCACCGAATGGTCTGGCGGCGACGAAGACACTCTCGATGGCATTATGCAGTTACTAATTGAGCTTCGACAATCGGCCCGCGCAAACAAAGATTTCGCCACGTCCGACACGATCCGTGACCGGCTGGCCGAAATCAACGTCACACTCGAAGATCGCGCCGGCGGCACCGAATGGAGCAAGAGTTAATATCAGATTTGTGATCTAAGATTGCAGATCGAACTCTGCATTCCATCTAAATCTCACATCTAACATCTCAAATCCCATGCGTATTCTCGGCATCGATCCTGGCTTGAACACCACCGGCTACGGCGTGCTAGACATCGTCGAGGGTCGGCCACAACTGGTCGAGGCGGGCATTGTACGCGGCAAGTCGCGAGGCTCGGTGACCGCGCGCGTCAAAGAAATTTACACTGGCGTGGCCGATGTGATCACCTCGTTGAATCCCGATGTGCTGGCCCTCGAAAAACTGTACGCCCATTACGACCGCCCGACGACGGCCATCTTAATGGGCCACGCCCGCGGAGTGATTTGCCTGGCGGCAGCTGAGGCAGATATCGCCGTCGAGGATTACGCCGCCACCCAAGTCAAAAAAACATTGACCGGCAACGGTCGCGCGCCAAAAGCACAGATGCAACGAGCGATTCAGTTGGAATTGGGACTTTCGTCCGCTCCCGAACCGGCCGATGTGGCCGACGCGCTGGCAATTGCTTTTTGTCACTTTTGCGTAGCCCTCGGCTCTGCCGGGGGATTGTTGGAATCGACGTAATATTTCAATTCATCCCATTTCAATTCATCCCCCGACGGAGTCGAGGGCTACCATTTATCGTAAAATAACATGATCACAAAAATTACCGGCACTCCTGTCGACGCCGTTGGCGATGCGTTAACCCTGGCAGTCGGGGCGTTTGAATACGAAGTACTCATCCCCGAGTTTTCCCGCCGTTACGTCCAAGAGCAAATCGGCAAGGAAATCAGCCTACACACAATCGAATACCTCGAGGGCAACCCGATGCAAGGGCGGATGACGCCGCGACTGATCGGTTTCCTTAGTGCGATTGAACGCGAGTTTTTTGAACTCTTCTGTCAAGTCGATGGGGTTGGTGTAAAAAAAGCATTACGGGCGATGGTTCGACCCGTCGAAGAAGTGGCGCAGCTCATTGAAGACCAGGACACCAAAGGTCTGAGCGGCTTGCCTGGTGTCGGCCCCGCTACCTCCGAGCGAATCGTCGCCAAGCTCCGTCGCAAGGTGCCGAAATTTGCGCTACTCGTTGGCCGAAAAGCACTCGACGGCGGCGACATTCCTCGCGATGTCGTCAGCGAAGCGTTTGAAGTCCTGCGAGCGTTGGGGCATAGCGAATCCGAGGCTCGTCGGCTGCTCGACGAAGCGATGACCAAGAAGAAAAAATTCAAAGACGTCGAAGCCCTCCTCCACACCGTCTACGAACAACGCCAAACTTGAGGTGCGAGGAACGAGGATTGAGGAACGAGCAGTATCCCAATTCTTCACCTTTCGCTCCTCGCTCCTCAATCCTCAATCCTCAATCCTCGCTCCTCGCTCCTCCCATGCTACGCATCTTTGAACGCTGGTTAGTCTTCCCAGCTCCGCGCGCGGACAAGGCCGATTGGAATCCGACAGACTTGGAATTCGAGGACGTCTACTTTTCTGCCGCAGACGGAACGCGTCTGCATGGTTGGTACGTCGACCATCCTGCGCCGAAGGCTGTAGTGCTTTATTGCCACGGCAATGGCGAAGACGTCCCTCGACTAGCCAGGCGATTAAAAGTTCTGAAAGAAAAGCTGGGCGTGAGCGTCTTCGCCTGGGACTACCGCAGCTACGGACGCAGCGCAGGCACGCCCCACGAAGACAACGTCATCGGCGACGCACTCGACGCCCACTTGTGGCTGGCAAAGCGAGCTGACGTTGCTCCTGCAGAAATCGTACTCATGGG
>JAJDEE010000222.1 GCA_029259975.1 Planctomycetota bacterium | reverse complement strand
AGAGCGTCGGCGAGGTGCTGATGAAGCATCTCACCGCCGAACCCGACCTCAGCGTGCTCGACGAGCCTTACCGCGAACTGGTTCGCAGCGCGATGACCAAAGATCCGGATGCCAGAATTCAAAGTGTGGCCGAGATGCTAGGCCGCTTGCCCTATGCCAGCCCAATGCCCAGTGCCAGCCCGATGCCAAATGTCAGCCCAATGCCAAATGCAAAAAGGGCAATGCGTTTTCCCACTGCCGCCGAAGCAGTCGCACCAGCCATCGCCGACGAGCCTACCGCAGCGGGCGGCCAACCGCACACAACACCCACCGACGAAGAGCCAATCCTAGCCGGCCTTCGCGATGGCTGGCGCGAGATAGAACACCACTTCCACAACAGCGGCTATCCCCCTTTTGCCAAAGCGTTCATTAGTGTGGTGGCCGCTACTCTGCTACTGTTTAGCGCCGAGGCATGGGTGCCTACTTTATTTGCACTAGGGTTTAGTTACCTGATCTACCGAGCGGTACGAGCAATTATTGTTCAACCAGATAGCTCGAATCCGACAGCAGTATCCACTCCTGTTGCCGGTATTGCCCCGCAACAAGACGCCGGACGTGTGCCAACACCGCAAGAATTGTCGAGCAGCCCGCCGGTTAAGCAAACCAAGCGGCAGTACGCCCATCGCCGTCGGCAAAGTTGGCAACATCGCCTAAATCAACACGTCGCCGCCAAGCCAATACGTCATCGGGCAACCGAGCTAATCGGCTCGATGATTGTGGCAGCGTTGATTTCGAGTTTGTTGGCTTTGCTTGGCGTAGCGATCGTTGGCGATGCGTTCAGCTTGGACCTGTACCTCTGGATGGCAATCATCGCAACGCTCGGCAGCTGGGCGGTGATGGTCCCCAGCAAGTTGGCCGAAGGACGCTTGGAAGATCAAGCTCCCTTGCGATTTGGGCTGCTGATCGCTGGAGCATTTGTTGGCATCGTCGCGTGTAGTGTTAGCCAGTTGCTCGATCTAGCCATGCCCGTATCACCAGGAGTTGGCATTGTGCCTTGGGGGACTTTGACCAGCGAAGTGATGCAAGTTTCCACCTACGATAGCTCGCTAGGACAAGCCTACCGTAACGGCGCCATATCGCTTAACTTACCGACCACGATCGCTTATTTTGCGTTCCTGTTTGTCATCCTTCGCTGGTGGCGACAAGCCGAGTACGCCCGCAGTTCGCGCGTCAGTGTTTGGTCGATCGTCGGTTGCATGCTCGCCGCATTCTTGATGACATTCATCTGGTGGTTCCCACAACCGTTGGGTGTCGTGCTAGCCGGGATGATCGCCTTCGCGACGCAGCTGTCTAGCCCGTGGATGCCACCGAGCAAGCGGCGTGAACTTGCAGAGCAGGGAGTTTGATCATGCTTAGGATTACAATACTTGCTGTGCTTGTCTCATTAGTTTTTGTTATTGCCAAGACTGGCGGCCGCACACTTTTAAGGTTTTTTGGCTCAGGTTTCCTGACGTTTATCGTCATGCTTTTGTTGTTTTGGTTAGTGCTTGGGTTCAGCTATTCTTCTTTGCAGCATCATGGTGCAAAAATAGGTACTCCTGTAAAAAGTTCGACACACACAGTACAAATCTCCACCGAAGCGATGTGGCAACATCTCACACGGCCGCAAATCGAACTCGACGAAGAAGAACCAAAAGAAAAGACGGCGAAGGATGTTGAGCTGGCAGTAGCAAAAGAACCAGAACAAACTCGCCCCGCCTGGGTCGATCATCCGCCCAAACGTGTCGGCAACGTCTACCGTGTGGTCGTTTCCTCTGGCCCGTACCAAACCGAAACAGAGTGTTATCACGTCTTAGAGACTTTGTTGGCCAAAGAAGTACAACAGCGGATCGAACAGCTAGTGCCCGATAGCCAAGTTTCTGGCCCTGACGCATTTGGCATCGGTGTGGACTATGTTTTACGAGAGCTGTGCAATGGAGCCTGGACCGAAACATCCGAAGCCTCTTTTGGCGAGATGAAGCAGGTGCATGTGTTGATGGAGTTTGGCGCCGCCCAAGACAAACTGCTACGCACCGCGTATCGCAATTATCAACGCCAGGGCCGCGTCGCCCAGGTCGGCGGCATCGCAGGCTTGATACTAGGTGGCCTAGCGACCCTGTTTGGGCTGCTCAAGATCGATACCGCGACCAAAGGCTACTACAGCAAGCGGTTGTTTTTCGGCGTGCCAGCGGCGATAATCGCAATACTGCTGCTACTTGTCATCTAGCGACTGATGTGAGATATAAGATGTGAGATTGATGATGTTGTCGTTTTTCAATCTTCAATCTCACATCATAAATCTCACATTTATCCCAATGTCCGACCTCGCTAATCCCGATCAACTCCTCGTGCAAGATATCCGCCAGGGCAAACCTGATGCGTGGAACAATCTCATTGCGCAGTACGAAGGACGGTTGTTGGCGTTTGTCGAAAGCCGGCTGCGTCGTCGCGCGGCTAGCGAAGACGTCGTGCAGGAAACCTTTATCGGTTTCTTAACGAGCTTGCCCAACTACGATGTACGCCGGCCGCTCGAAAGCTGGTTGTTTACGATCGCCGCCCACAAACTGACCGACTACTTACGGCGCGAAGGCCGCCGGCCGGCGATTCCGCTTTCGACTGGTGCCGGTTCCGACGGAGGCAATTGGGAATTGGTCGGCAAGGCGCGCGGCGCAAGCAGCATCGCGCGCAGCGGCGAGCGGCGCGGTCTTGAAGCAGAAGCTATCAGCGAAGGCATTGGGCAACAAGTCGAGCGTTGGCAACAAGCGGGCGACTGGAAAAAAATCCAGTGCATGGAGCTACTGTACGTCGTTGGCAAAGGCAACAAACAAGTCGCCCAGCAGCTCGACCTCAGCGAACAACAGGTTGCCAACTTTAAGCACGACTTTTTGGAACGTCTTCGCAAGATCGTCCGCAACGGACGACTCGACGAAGAGGTTTTCCCCGAACTGATAGAGAGGCGCGAGTTGTGAGGCGCGAGGCGCGAGTTGTGGGGCGGCAAAGCCGTTCGTTGAACTCGCGCCTCGCAACTCGCGCCTCGTAACTTCCCCTTATGAAACAGCAATTCTCCAACGCCGATCTCGAAGCCTATCTCGACGAATCGTTGTCATCCGCTCGATTGGCCAATGTCGAGGCAGCGCTGCGCGACGAACCAGGCCTCGTCGACAGGCTTGCCACGCTCGCCGGCCAACGCGATGCGGGCGTCCATTCGCTAGGTGCGATCTGGCGCCGTCAGCGGCTTACTTGCCCGTCGCGAGAGCAACTCGGCAGCTACTTGCTCGGCGTGCTCGACCCCGGCCACGCCAACTACTTGCAGTTCCACCTCGACGAGGTCGGCTGCCGGTATTGCAGCGCGAGCGTCGAAGACCTACGCGAGCAGCACGCCGCCGCCCACGCCCAAGATAGCGAATCACGCCGCAGCAAATATTTTCAGTCGAGTGCTGGATATCTTTCGGCGGAGGAATGACGTGGGAAAAGCTAGGGCTTAGTTCGACTTTCGCACTTTTTCCAGGAAAGATTGCCCGCGAATGACGCGAATAAACGCGAATGAGTATGTGGAGTTTCCATTTCTGAAAATCATGATCGCTCGTGCTCGGGATAAAAGAACTTGTTTCGCGAGCGATACTTAACGGCAAGACTCTTGCATCGGACGGCTCAGAGAATTCCATGCAGTGGCCCGCCTTTTGCCCCGAGAGCGTCGACCCGACGCGAAACTTCGGGATCTTCCACCAGCAAGGGTGCATGATGCGGCTTGATGCGCGCGTCGATCACCAGCGCTCCGCGGCAGCCCCAATGTTTTTCTGCGGTGAAAGCCTCGATGCCGTGCAGGTCGCTGGCTGGATTGGTGCGTGTGAACGTCGCCCATAAAAAATTACGTAACGATTCGGCGACGAACTGGCTATCGTCGACGATCACAATCCAGCGGAAACCGTTGATCGAGTGATGGCGGTCGAAACTTGCGCAAAATTGTTCGAGCGGCTGAGCGACCTCATTGCGAGATTCGCTACGAGCACGCACCGACACATCGTAATCAAACGTCGGCTCAGGGCACTTGGGGCCAGTGATCGCCAACACGCCAGGCATCACGACGCGTGGGTCGGAAAAACTATCGGGCAGTTTTAGGTCGGCAGGCACCTGAGTCGGCAATTGAAACTTCGCTGGCCCTGCGGCTGCGATCACGACTTTGGAACCGGCATTCAGCCCCGCTCCCGAATAGTCGAGCGTGTCGACGGTGGTATGGGTACGGAAGTGCAGGTCGCGTGTCCAATCGGCACGCTCCAGTACGTGACGCAGGAAGGCAGCTTCGTCCTGCAAGTCGAGACGAGGAGCATCGTCGCAGGCGGCGATCAGCAAGAACTTGGCCAGCGAAAGTTGGCCCTGGCCGAGAATCGCATTCGCCTGCGTGAGCAATTCCTGTGGTCGTCCCACGTCGAGAAACGGCATATACCGCTCGCTGCCGATCGCCAGTAGTAGGGGATGCACGCCCGCCGCGTCGACGGCATGAACGCCGTGTACTCCGGGCAAAACGACCGGGATCATTGGGCCGGTCATCTCGTGAATCAACTGACCGAACAGGGTGTCTTCCTGCGGCGGCCGACCGACGACCGTGAATGGCCAAATGGCATCCTGACGATGAAACACTTTTTCAACCTGCATCACCGGGAAGGGGTGTTTTAGGCTGTAGTATCCCAGATGATCGCCAAAAGGCCCCTCGGGCAACAGACGATCAGGGTCGATGGTTCCCGTGATGCAAAAATCGGCGTCGACGCAAATGGGGAGATCTCCACCAGGCGAATTGTCGCGTCGCGTCATCCGCACGCGGCGACGGTTGAGCGCGCCGGCGAAGGTAAGCTCGCTCATTCCCTCGGGCAATGGCATGACCGCCGCGACAGTCAGCGCCGGCGGACCGCCGACAAAAATGTTCACACGTAGCGGCTTGCCGGTGCGGATCGCGGCCGCGTGATGCACTCCGATCGAGCGATGAATCTGATAGTGCAAACCGATTTCACGATCGTTGGCATATTCGTTGCCGCCAAGCTGCACGCGATACATGCCCAAATTAGAATTCTTCCAACCAGGCTGTGTGGGGTCTTCAGTGTAAACAATTGGCAAAGTCACAAAAGGGCCGCCATCGTGTGGCCAGCTCTGCAACTGGGGCAGTTGGCCGATGGTGGTTTGATGAGCTAAGACTGGCCCAGTGCGCACAAACTTTGGTAGCATCGTCGAGGCGTAGTGAGGCAGCTTCCAGTGCTGCCAAGGACGCCTGAGTGCCTGCATCGGGTCGGCCTTCGCGCCGACCAATTCTGCGACTGCCTCCAGTCCATCGCGAAAGATGAGGCGTGCTCGTTCGAGCGTGCCAAACAGGTTGCTCACCATCGGAAACTGGCAACCTCGCACATTGGCGAACAATAGCGCAGGTCCACCTGCTGCGAAAACTCGCCGCTGAATGGCAGCTGCTTCGAGATGAGCATCGATCGGTTGCTCGATTCGCACCAGTTGATGCTGTCGTTCAAGATCTTCAACGCATTGGTGGAGGCTGTGGTAGCCCATGATGTTAGCTCATTTCCTGGCAAGTCAAGGTTGCAAAGGTCGTCTTCGGCGGATAATACGGAAGGTAGGGCGTATGGCCCCCTATTTCTACGGCCATTTTGAAGCTGGAAACTGGTGGTTCTCTCAGTTTGCCTTTAGAATGAATGACGTCAATATGCACAATAAGCACGGTTACCAAAAAATTGAGGTTCGCAGGAAATATGAATCAGGACCAACACAAGCAAGACGAGAGCATTCCAGAGATCGCAATTACGGGTGATCTTACGGAGCGCGAGGCGGAGTTGACCGAGCGGCTGCTCGAAATCGAGCCAGGCGGAAGGTGTACGTTTTATTTCGACTCTCCGGGCGGGAGTCCCTACTGTGCGATGTCGTTGATGACCCTGATCCGATTGCGTGGAATTCGGGCGACAGGTATCGTCACCGGGGAATGCTCGTCAGCTGCGCTCTGGCCGTTTGCTGCCTGCGAGCGACGGCTCGTGACTCCTTACAGTATCTTGTTATTTCACCCAATGAAATGGCAAAGCGAAGAGAATGTCGGTCTCGCAGAAGCTGCCGAATGGGCACGCCACTTCGGCAAACTAGAAAAAGACATGGACGACATGTTGGCCGATTTATTTGGGGTATCGCAAGGACTTATGAACGAATGGATTAACCCAGGACGCTACGTCTCAGGATCTGACCTCGCCGCAGCCGGCTTGGCCGAATTGTTGACGACGGCCGATATTCTTAACGCCAAAGGTGTGATGGAGCCAATACTCAATGGCACACCAGGCATTGTGACGAAGCCGAAGCTTCGACGCGCACCGTAGAACTGGATGCGAAATCCGATAATCTCTCTCAAACCGTCAGCGGCGGTTCGGCAGTCTTAAAAGTAGCAAAATGTTTGGCTGCGCATTCGAGATCATCCGCTCGCGGCAAAAAGACGCCACGCACGCGTAAACTACGGATAACGCCTTTTTCGAGGAATTGGCCGCCAAGCTGGCGCTGCATCAATAGCGATTTATCTTCGCATCGTTCAAGCCTGCATTCACCCAGGTCATTGGAATGAGTGGCCTCGGCGTAGCTCCAATCGCCCTGGGAAGGCCGGAGCAAGATCCCCTCGGTTCGATCTGCTGCGTGGTTGTCGGGAATAGCGATCTCTGTGGCAGTTGACGCTTCCTCTGGCAACAACCATGCAGTTGCGATGGGCAACTTGGTTTCGGTGCTGATACTAGGAAAGCTTTCGAGTAAGGGTGTTTGCAAGGAAAGAATCGTATCGAGCAGCAAGGCCCCGTGTCCGCCAACGGTTGCTCGCCAATACACTTGTAGCGAGAACGGCTGTTCGTTGGCTACCGTGTACTGCGCAACCAAGTCGCTTCCACGCACGAACACATCACTCAATTCAAGCTTCGATTCAAGCTTTGATGTGGTAGCCTCGTTGCTGGGGTTAATTCCTAGCACGAAGCCCCTGATCGGATTGCCAAGCAAAGCAAGTTGGCTAATTCCGACATGTGGGTTCAACAGGTCGATGCTTGCTGTAAGTTGTGGCGTATGCAAGGTTGCTTTGTTGGAATCTAAACGCCACAGTTCAGTATTATTTTTGGAGGATTGAGCGGCCATGCGACGATTGTGCCACACATTAGTCATCGTAAGCAACCGACTAAAAAGTTGCCACGTCTGCTAGCCACCACGTCTGCTAGCCACCTAGCCACCACGTCTGCTAGCCACAATGACTCCCAGAGAAAATGACACTGCTGGGTCAAACTGCTGGGTTAAGATAGTGCGAACTTGCGAAGACGAACGGACGCAGCCAATAAAAAAACCCCGCCGAACACCGAGGTGTCGCGACGGGGCCGGAACAGAGAAGAGGCCAAAGTGTTTACAGTGGGGGGATGATAGAAATTAGGCAATTGCCTTCTGCCAAACAGGCAGTAGGAAGTACCAGTAAACTCCTGAGCACCACTCCTTCCGTTCTCTAATGATCATACTCATTTGGCTCACGGTGTCCAGCTTTTTAGCCAAAACTTTACATAAAAAAACAGGCTCGACCACGCATTAGGCGGGTAAAATCGTTGTTATTACTTGGTAAGATTGATGTTACGTCAACTCGATACTCTCCAAAAAAAATTGCCCTGAGCAAACCGACTATGCCCACGAACAAGGAATTACTGGCAATCTGTGAGCAAGCAGCGTTGGCCGGCGCGCAAGAGCTGCTCGAGTGGCGCGGACACTTCTCTACAAGGGAAAAGTCTGCTCGCGACCTTGTCACCGATGCGGATTTAGCTTCGCAAACTGCTGTTCGTGCTGTTATTGAAGCGAACTTCGCCGATCACGGTTTTTTGGGCGAGGAGGATCCAGACCCGCAGCAATTGCGTAATCCGTATTGTTGGGTTGTCGATCCGCTGGATGGAACGACCAACTATGTTCACGATTACCCTTGCTTTGCCGTCTCGGTGGCGGTTGCCAAAGCGGGCAAAATCGTTGCTGGTGTGGTGCTTGATCCGCTTCGCGACGAGTGTTTTCGTGCCGCGAAGGGCCTTGGCAGCCAACTCAACGGCCAGCCCATAACGACCAGCTCGACTACCGAAGTAGGAAAATCGCTAGTTGCCGTCAGCTTTCCGCCTGATTTGCAACCCGACTCTCCTGACTTGCTTGCATTCCTTCAAGTAGCAACACGTTGCCAAGCTGTTCGCCGGACCGGTTCCGCCGCACTCAATCTCGCCTATGTCGCCTGTGGTCGCCTCGATGCCCATTGGGCTCATTTTATCCATCCCTGGGATTCTGCCTCTGGAGAGTTGCTGGTTCGTGAAGCGGGCGGGGTCACGTCCGCCAGCCGAGGCGGCGACTACTGTCTAGCGCAGGGCAACTATTCGGTCGCAGCCACGATCGAGCTGCACGAGGCCCTCATGCCGATGATCAACCCCTAAACAGCCAGGCGAACCGCAAAAGTACTTTCTGACTGTTCTGCCAGCAATAAAAAGATAAATGAACCACGACGACACGACGGACACAACGAGTTTTTTGCATAGTGCTCGTAGTGCTCGTTGTGTCGTCGTGGTTCAATTTTACATTTCCGTCACGATTACGTGATTTCCTTGGCTTTGCAGTTTGTTTGCCCTAAACAGCTCGCTCAGCGTGCCTGTACTAGAAACTTGCTATAATTTAGGCAGCACTAGTTTCGCACGTAGGAATTTTTTGATGTTCGATCCAGGCAACAACCCTGAAACTCTGGTCTCCGTTCCCAACGACCTCGAAGCGGCAATGATCGTGAGTGCCTTGGCGGCGCATGGTGTTGATGCGAGTACGGCTGGCGATTTTACTTCTGGCTTTCGCGCCGAAGCCCCTGGAATGGTGAAAGTGATCGTCAGATGCGCTGACCTGACGCGGGCGCGCGAGGCACTCGACGTGTTGAAGTCTGAGTCGCAGCACGAGTCTGCTAATCACGCGTCGACTGCAAGTTCTGTCGGGGTATCAAAATGGCTGTCGCTGGCGATCCTGATCCTACTGGCGATCGGATTGCTGCAAAGTTGCTTCTGAGCAGAAAAAAATGGGTGTTAATCACTGTTTATTTTGCCGGTTCCTAGGGTGGGCGTTTGGTGGACTCCACATCCTTCGGATCCCTCGTACGGTTCCCCTCGACTTCGCCCCCTAACTTCTTACAATATCGGTAACCGTTCACGGAAAAAAGAAAACTCACGCAAAGGCGCAAAGGGAGAAATCCACCCAAAACAACGAAACGTAGTCCAGTAACCATTATCTATTCTCCCCTGCTGTCTTTGTGCCTTTCCTTTCTTCCTTGCTTAGCGCCTTCGCGCCTTTGCGTGAGACTCTGTTCAAGCTAGAGCCGTGAACGGCTACCAATATCGAACTAGACCGAGTATTTTATCTCGTCGATTTCCCCTACCGAAAATCCATGCCCGAACTTAGCCATTTCGACGACCAAGGTGCTAGCCGCATGGTGAATGTGGGCGAGAAGGCCGAGACGGTTCGGTTGGCTCGTGCCAGCGGCATTGTGCGAATGCTGGCGACGACACGCCAGTTGATAGTGGACTGTGGGCACGCCAAAGGCGATGTGCTGGAAGTGGCTCGTTTGGCAGGAATTATGGCGGCCAAACGGACCCCCGACCTCATTCCGCTCTGCCACCCACTGGCATTACAGTCTGTTGAGCTTGATTTGCAGCCACTGGGCGACGATACGATACGCATTGAGGCGACGGTCGGCGTGACGGGCAAAACGGGCGTCGAAATGGAAGCCTTAACGGCGGTATCCGTGGCGGCCCTGACTATTTACGATATGTGCAAAGCGGTCGATCGCGGAATTATTATCGAACAAGTCCAGCTTGAAGAAAAATCGGGCGGCAAGAGTGGCCACTACCTACGACGGCAGTAGTTTAGGCTACGACAAC
The DNA here is from genome assembly GCA_029259975.1 of Planctomycetota bacterium. Classification (GTDB taxonomy): domain Bacteria; phylum Planctomycetota; class Planctomycetia; order Pirellulales; family Lacipirellulaceae; genus Bythopirellula. Next base: position 2,430 of record JAJDEE010000222.1, on the reverse strand, counting down.
AGCAGTAAGGATCGGAATGAGCATCGCGAGACCCATGCCCAGCACGACGAATGAAACGAGGCCCAGCCTGCTGGCAAGCTTACTCGCCCCGATCGAGCAAGAACTTGCGGCGGTTTCGCAAAGGCTACAGACCGAGCTACGGCACCCCGACCCCTTTATCGACGAGCTAGCCCAGCATTCTTTCCGTTTGGGTGGCAAACGTCTGCGTCCGGCTCTTCTGTTGCTGACGGCTCAAGCAGTGGGCGAGGTGAACGATTCGCATCGGGTGTTGGCTGCGGTGGTCGAGATGATCCACACCGCGACACTCGTCCACGACGACGTCCTCGACGAAGCCGACATTCGCCGCCACGAATCGACCGTCAATGCCCGTTGGAACAACCAAACGAGCGTGCTGCTGGGCGACTACCTCTTCACGCACGCGTTCTACTTGGCCAGCACGCTCGAGACCACTTTCGGCTGTCGAGCCATCGGTCGAGCGACCAACATCGTCTGCGAAGGCGAACTGAAGCAGACCGCCGCGAGCGGCAATTTTGCACTAGGTCGCGAAACCTACTTTGAAATCATCGAGGCCAAAACTGCCGCACTTTGTGCTTGCTGTTGTCAGCTGGGGGCACACTACTCGGGTGCCAGCGGCCGTGTGACCGAGTCGCTGAAATCTTACGGCAATCACCTCGGCATCGCATTCCAGATCGCCGACGATCTGCTCGATCTCGAAGGCGAAGAACACGTCACGGGCAAATCGCTAGGTACCGACTTAGGCAATCGAAAAATGACGCTGCCGTTGATTCACCTGCGCGATCAACTCAATCAAGATCAACAGCAACAACTGTGTCAGTTGATCGAACAACCAACAGCCGACAATTTCGCCAAGCTGCTCGATTGGCTTAACGAAAGCGGATCGCTACAGCACGCCCGCACGGTTGCCGAAGACCATATTGATCGAGCCGTCGCCCAACTAACCGACCTGCCGACCACGCCGGCACTCAAAGCGATGCAGCAAATTGCCCAATTTGTAACACGGCGCAACCACTAAGCAATTTTGGACCCAGCTCAACCCCAAATCAGATTACTTGCATCGCGTATTCTCCGCCCCTACAATTGGAACACCGTTATGCCAGTTGTCTGCATTCGCGAGCGTCCGATAACTGGCGATTATGTTCGATTTCTCAGTGCTATTTCACAAAGTCTGTTGGATGGACTTAAAGGGCCTCGTCATGCAAAAACGACAAATGCTTCACGTGATTGGTGCAATCGCATTTTGCCTACTCTTTCTTGTCGATTTCGCTAGTGCCTATCAAGCCTGGGGAGTGGTTGGGGCTTCTTCCGATAGAATCTTCCTGCACCCAATTGATACAGCAACAGGTATTATTTCGTCCGATAAAGTAAGTATCTCTGGTACGTCACTTTCGAAAGCCCCTGTTGACGACCTAGCTTCCGATCCGTCACGTTACCCAACGTTTGTTTGGGCCGTACGAAACCCACTCACTGGCAATGAGTTGATTGCCGTTGATCCATTTCAGGAACAAGTCGTGTCTCATGCGATTATCGATGCTGCCGAAACGATTGTAGCCATCGCTATAAATCCGCTCACGGGGATTATGTACGGAACGTCAGAGGAATCGCTTTACACGATCGACGCATTCAGTGGTTCATCAACGCTTATTGGCCCAACAGCCTCCCCAGTCACAGGTGGGCTGGGATTCGACGAATCAGGACAACTTTATGGAGTTCAAGTCTTCGAGAATCGGGTTGCTTCGGTAGTCGAAGTAGACAAAGCAGATGCGTTGCTAACAACGATTGCTTCATTGGTCGCTAATAGCTCAGTAGATATTGCCACTAACCCGCAAGATGGAATTTTGTACGGACTTGGGCCAAATATTTATGATCTTGTTGCGATTGACCCAGTTGACGGCGACGTAACGTCAATTGGCGATTCCCTTATTCGTCCTAGCGGACTGGCATTCACCACTGTGCCAGAGCCTTTGTCAATCGTGATGATCGCAATAGCAGTTGTCGTCTTGCTGGGAAGTCGAAGCGGGTGGCACCGACAGTCGGCCGGATTTGACGTGGCCATTCGGTAGATATTGTTCGGCCGATTGTCGGTGTGCGTAGCACAAGAGGTGAGCAGCGCTGGCAACCTGCTAGACCTTTTGTCGCAAGCGACACCGATACGTGTCCGAATAACGCATTCTCAATGGCAGAGCTTTTTGCGGACAAGTGTCGGCGCTACCCATGAATCTCTACGGGAGAAAGACTCTCCCGCGGGTGGCACCGACAGTCGGCCGTAGTTGACGTGGCTACAGAGTAAACCTCATTCGGCCGATTGTCGGTGTGCGGAGTACGGGAGGTTGTAGCGATACGATTGTGTTGCAACAATGGCAAGCGGGTATCACCGACAGTCGGCCGGATTTGACGTAGCCAAACGGGAGA
>JAJDEE010000221.1 GCA_029259975.1 Planctomycetota bacterium | reverse complement strand
AATTTTGGGCTCGACTATGGCAATCCGGATTTCGTCAAATATGCCGAGAGCTACGGAGCGAATGGTCATCGCGTGGAAAGAGCGCAAGAGCTTGCGCCGCTGATCACCGAATGTCACAACAACTGCGGCGTTCATGTGATTGACCTGCCGGTTGACTACTCGGAGAATGATCGCATTCTCAACCATGACATCCAAGAACGTAGCCTGTTGATTTAGGAATCAAATTATGTTGCAGGAAATCTACCCGTACTATCTTGCGAATCGTGCAGAAAGCCCGAACGCAGATTTAGAGGTCACGGACAAGTACACCGGCGAGGTTGCGACGCGTGTGGCGATGGCCGACGCCCAGGCGATCGATCAAGCTATCGCTGCGGCGGTTGACGCTGCTGAACCGTTGCGAAAGATGCCGCCCTACGAGCGGCAAGCGGTGCTCTACCATTGTGTCGAACGCTTTACCGAGCGCGCCGACGAGCTGGCTGATGCACTTTGCATCGAAGCAGGTAAGCCGATCAAAGACAGCCGGGGCGAAGTGTCGCGGCTGATTGATACATTTCGCATCGCTGCAGAAGAATCGGTTCGCATCACCGGCGAAGTGATGAATCTGGAGATTTCTCCCCGAGCGCGCGGCTACCGTGGCATGTTCCAGCGGGTGCCGATCGGCCCTTGCTCGTTTATTTCGCCATTCAATTTCCCGCTTAACTTGGCCGCCCACAAAGTGGCGCCGGCAATCGCTGTCGGGTGTCCGTTTGTGTTGAAGCCGGCGAGTCGCACGCCGATTGGGGCGCTGGTGATCGGCGAGGTATTGGCCGAGACTGATCTGCCGCCGGGTAGTTTTTCGATTTTGCCCTGCCGTCGCGATGGGGCCGACCTGTTTACGACCGACGAGCGGCTCAAGTTGCTCAGTTTTACGGGTTCGCCGGCGGTGGGCTGGGATTTGAAAGCACGGTCGGGCAAGAAAAAAGTAGTGCTAGAACTTGGCGGCAATGCCGCCTGTGTCGTCGATGCGGACGCCGATCTCGACGATGTCGTGAATCGACTGGTCGTCGGGGCGTTTTATCAATCGGGGCAAAGCTGTATCGGTGTGCAGCGAATCATTGTGCACGCATCGCTTTACGATGAACTGAAAACACGGCTGATTGCGGCCACCAAGCAACTCATTGCCGGCGACCCCAAGGACGAGCAAACATTTGTTGGGCCAATGATCGACGTACGCGAAGCCGAACGACTTGAAGCGTGGATTGCGGCTGCTGTCGAGGCCGGCGGAAAAGTTTTGTGCGGTGGCAAAAGAGACGGCGCCATGCTGGAAGCGACTTTGCTCGAAGAAGTGCCGAAAGATCAAACACTCTGCACAGCCGAAGCTTTTGGGCCGGTCGCGGTACTCAGCCAGTTTACTGATTTTGACGATGCCCTGACCGAGGTGAACAATAGCGACTTTGGCCTGCAGGCTGGCCTCTTTACTCGCGACATCTACAAGATCCAGCGTGCTTGGGACGAACTCGATGTGGGCGGCGTGATCATCGGCGATGTCCCGTCGTGGCGCGTCGACAACATGCCGTACGGCGGCGTGAAAGACAGCGGACTTGGCCGCGAAGGCGTTCGCTTTGCAATGGAAGACATGACCGAACTGCGACATCTGGTCATCCGCACTCCGACGGAAGTTCTCTAATTTTGCAATGGCCAGCTGACACGATGCTCGTCGAGGGCGCTTCTTTGTGAAGCTGTACCGATTATTCCGCGCATTCATGCAATCTTCATGGTTCATGTCGGAAAGATCGGATTAATCGTTGCATGCGTAACAGGCAGGGCGACGATGAAAACTCTCAGAAACCGCACATGCGGCAGTCACACCGTCTGCTAGCAGTGTCAGATTCCGGCATTGTCTACGGACTTATTTGCTTCCTTGAGGCCATCTTAGATGCAGCGACAACGACGCACCACAAGTTACCCGAGAAAGTTGATTTGGCTTAGTTGCTTGATCTTTTTGAGCATGGTTGCGAGTACCTTCGCGCAGGATTCCATCTCCCCCTTACCTCCGGTCGACAAAGTCGAGCCGACGGCTTTTTATAGCCACTTTCTCGATGGCGATAAGCAAAAGCTCGATGGTGATAAGCAAGAGGATAATGATCCCACCGTGGAAGAGCGGCTTGCGAAGCTGGAACAAAACTACTCAGCGTTGGGCGAAGATTACGGTAAGTTGGAGAAAAACTACAACGGCTTAAAGAAAAAGATGAAAACATTGGCCGCCAGCGGGCATAGTGCTGCCACCATGAAGGTTAATGGGCGAATTCATGCCGATCTGTGGGCGTTTCCTGACTCTGATGCAGCGGTCAATACTTTCGAGACGGGCGATCCGTTGCTGACGCCGCAAGATCAATTCGGTTTTCGCCGGTTGCGGTTTGGCGTGAAGGGCGACCTTTGGCAGACAATGCTTTACAAAATCGAAGCGGAATTTGCCGGTGGTAACAAAAGTGAGTTCCGCGACGCCTACTTTGGCTGGAAAGACCTGCCGCTCTTCCAAGCAGTGTTGATTGGCAACCAAAAGCGCCCTTATGGCCTAGACCACCTCAACAGTAGCCGGTTTAACGTATTCCTCGAACGACCGTTCGTCATCGAATCGTTTAATCAGGATGCGCGCCGGTTGGGTGTGCAGTCGCATAGTGTTTCTGAGGACGAGTCATGGAACTGGCGCTACGGTGTTTTCAACCAACGTTTGATTCAAGACGAGGGCACTTATCGCAGCGATCACTGGCAGTTGGAGTTTGCAGGTCGACTGGCGAATACGTTTTGGTACGACGAAGCCTCGGGCGGACGCGGTTATGGCCACTGGGCAATTTCAGGAACGGCAGCACATCCGGATGGCAGCGCCGGCGGAAATCGGGCGGACAACGAAGCGCGTTTTCGCCACCGTCCAGAGGCTCGTTCGGCCAATCGTTGGCTGAACACGGGACGAATCGATGGCGCAGACAACTATCAACTGCTCGGCCTAGAAAACGTTTGGAACTTTGGCCCGCTTCAGTTGGTGGGCGAATATCAGAATGTGTGGCTGCAACGCGACGCGGGATTTGGGCCTAATTTAGATTTCAATGGTGCGTACGTTTACGCCGCCTATTTTTTGACCGGCGAGCATATGCCCTGGAATCGTTCCTCAGGAACACTCGATCGCATTAAGCCCTTCGAGAATTTTTTCTTGATCGATACCTGCTGCGATGGTGTGAAAGGTGGCTGGGGGGCATGGCAAGTTGCCTACCGCTGGTCGTATGCCGACTTCAACGACGACAACATTCAAGGCGGGCGAGGCGTTAGTCACACGCTGGGGCTCAACTGGTACTGGAATGCATACTCGAGGATGCAGTTCAACGCAATCTACGGAGAGATCGACGACGCACAGGTTTCCGATGGCGATAACGATCCAGCAAACGCCATTTTGTCCGGCAACTACACTACGCTCGGCATGAGATTTATGGTGGATTTTTAGACGGTTAGGCGCGGGTAGCTTCCCCTGAGTTTCAAGACAATAACCGCGATCCAACCGATCGCCGGAAAGTAAGAGCATACCATGAATTCAATTTATTTCACCAAAGCCACCTTGCGTGTGCTGGTAGTTGTTAGCTGCTTGACCTTGATGATTGGTCTGCAAGTCGTTGCCCATGCACAATTAGTACAGCCTGCCTCGGTAGCAACTAATCTAACACCAGTGCAAGATTCGAAAGTGATGCTCGCCGGTTGCACCGATTCTTGCTGCAGGTGCGAAACCGCAAGCGGCAAGGCGGTCTGTTGCCCCAGACGTGTGACCGAAGAAGTGAAAAAGCATTGCTGGAAAGTGAAGAGCGAAATGATTTGCATCCCCAGTTTCCGCTTTCGGTGCAATTGGAAGAAACGCGCAAAGAACTGCGACTGTGGCGACGGCTGTTGCGCCGGCGGTAACTGCACAGATTGCCCACCTAAGTGCGGCCGCGTGCGGTGCATCAACGTGCTAGAAAAGCACGAATATACTTGCGAAAAGTGTGGCTACGAATGGGATGTCAAATGTGTCCGATCAGGCAAGAAATGCTGTCCAGTCGGCGGTTGCGATTGCCCTTCGTGTGCCGGCATTGGCTTAGCATCGTCGAGTCATCGGCATAGGTGAATTCGACTGTGTGGTGATCGAAAATTTGGCCATGGTCGGTGCCGGTACGTAGCTCGCGACCGCCCATGCCGCTGGCTTTGATGCATTGATATCTACACATTTATGTCGTATCCAAAAACGGTAACGCGTTAGCGGCGAGGGTTATTGAAGAACTGCCAAGCTGCTTGCGTGGCCGAAGCACCGACTGTGGCGTCTGCAGCGACCACCGGTCTCGCTGCTGTTGTAATCGACGAACTCATATGTGCCTTCACCAGTCTGACATAACGGCGCTGCGGTCGCCGGTCCATCGTCGGTAATAAAATCCCATCCAGAAAAGTATAAACAAACCTGCGAGATGTGTAGATACCAATGGCTTCTAGCCGGTAGTAGTTGAGTTTAGCCGCCGCTTCAAATGCCAGACGGGCAAAAGACCGAGGCAATTTTGGCAGTCGGCGTCTCTTTAGGACTGGGCGGCTATCGAGTGCCCAATCGCCGCCAATACTTCTTCGTCGCTTGGTAGTGAGCTATCTAACACCTTGCGTAGAGGAATCGGTACCTCGTCCATTCGATAGGCAGTTCCGGGGCGATGGATTCCGTAGACGGCTGTCGTGAAATGTACTGCTGGCGTCCAGCAAGTTTTGGCGCCGGGCGAGTCGAGCACGACGACTGGAATGCTTTTGAGTTGTGCTTGTGCCGCCCGCGAGAGTTTTCCCACGCCTTCGCTGCCGACCAGTATCGCCGCGTCGACTTCGCCTGATTCTAGCAGCGTGTTGGCTGTGTACTCGCCAGGATTGTAACGAGGGTAACCGCGAGAAAAACTCACGCTGAACGGAAATCCAGTTTGCCAACAAAGTACGCTGTCGGCGCCAGCCATGTCGCCCGCGGTTCTCATGCGGTGCGCGGTGCAGCGTGTGTGGGCATTTAGGTCTGTTGTCAATCGTAACAACGCTTCGACATTGGCTTTGGGAACGCCATGTCGTGTCAGCCCCAGTCCAAAAAAGAGGGCGCCGTATTGGGCCGTCTTCAGTCGCTCGGCGAATGCCAGCAGGTCGGCTCTCGGCACACCGCCGATGCTGTTTTCATGGAGTTCAACTCCTTGGACTGCGGCGCGCAAAGCCCACAGAACTTCAAAATCGCTACCCGGTTCGACCTGGACGAACCGATCGGCAATCTCGGCGGTCGCGGTACGCTCGACGTCGACAACGACCACATGCCGATCGCGCCTGCCGCCGGGCACAAACATTCCGGGGGCATCGACATAACGCTCGACATGGCGCGGATGGCTCTTCATCGGATTGCTGCCCCAGTAGACGACCACATCCGAACGATGCCGGACTTCGCCAAGCGTCGAAGTGCTTTCGCCAACCGCCTGCAAAGCCATGACCGAAGGGGCGTGGCAGGTCGTGTCGATCGTTGCGCCTAGTTGGTCGGCTAAGCGGCAGGCCGCCCGTTGCCCCGGTGTGCTACTACTTGATAGGCCATAAACGAGCGGCGCACGACTCTCGCGGAGAATTTCTGCGGCACTTCGCACAGCAACTTCCAGAGCTACTTTTTTGCCTTCTACCTGTGTCGAAACCACCGAGGCATCTGTCTGCTCCAGCAGCCAAGGTTCGCTGAGACTGCAAGCGCGCTCGGCAACATTAATACGGCCACCAGTCACGTGCAAGGTCAAGTCGTCGCACACGCAACCACAGACAGTACAGGCCACGTCATGTATTACTTCGACCACGAAAAACCCACAGGAGCGGTTTGGAATTTCCCCACTGTTTACACACGCCGATGCGCGGAGTGGAGAAGGCAGGAAACCCTATTGTATCAGCCCGGCAAGTGTCTGCCCAGAATGTTCAAGAGTCTTTTCAGGCAAACGGCAAAGTTCTTTTAGACTGCTCTGATAGCTAAATAAAGATAAATGAACCACGGCGACACGACGGACACAACGAGTTTCTTGCGTCGTGCTCGTCGTGTCGTCGTGGTTCACTTTTCCGTGAGCGTTCTCTTTCGACATGGTAACCGTTCGGATCGACCTTTTCTTTCGCATGGAATTTTGCCTGCCAATTGCTTACGATGTAAGGATGGCTCCAACTACAGAATCTCAAAATCATGTCAAATCCTACCGCAAAGCACCCTAATGCTGACGTACGCATGCGAGGCTTTGCCGGGCGAATCTCGGTCGAGCAATCGCTGCAGTGGCTCGACGCTGAACTCGATGGGTTAGGCCTGTTGGCGAGCGAGTTCGTTTCGCTCGACAATGCAGCAGGGCGTGTATTGGCGGCGGATGTTGTCAGCGCTGCGAACGTCCCCAACTTTCGGCGAGCGATGATGGACGGCTTTGCGCTGCGAGCGGCTGATATTGCCGACGCTTCGCCCAACACGCCGAAATCGCTCGGAGTGTTGGGCGATTGTTTTCCGGGGCAAGCCTTTGCAGGCGAGGTGAGTGCGGGGCAAGCGGTTCGTATCATGACAGGTGCGCCGTTGCCGAAGGGTGTCGATTCGGTCTTGCCGTTCGAGCAAACAGAATCCAACGGCAACGAAGTCCGAGCGTTGATGAGCCTTCCGACTGGGAAAAACCTAGGTAGCATCGGCGAAGATATTGCTTGCGGCGACAGGGTCCTCTCAGCAGGGCGAGTGTTGCGTCCGCAAGACATCGGCGTGTTGTCCTCGATCGGCCAAAGCCAGGTGACCGTGGTGCGCCGCCCGCGCGTGCGGATTATCGTGACCGGCGACGAACTGCTGCCCGCTGGTGCCCAACCGATAGGCAGCAAGATCGTAGATGCCAATGGGCCGATGTTGACGGCGCTTGTCGAACGCGACGGCGGGCTGCCGAACCATCCAGGTATCATGCCAGACAACCGCGATGCGATTCTGGCAGCGCTCGAGGACGATGCCGACATCCTCCTTACGTCTGGCGGCTCAAGCGTCGGTCAAGAAGATCATGTGCCGACGCTGCTCGACGAGCATGGCAAGCTGGCTGTGCATGGCGTCGCGATGCGACCTGCCGGCCCGATCGGCATGGGCACTTTTAAGGGGCGGCTTGTGATTTTGCTGCCTGGCAATCCGGTTGCTTGTCTGTGGGGTTACGATTTGTTGGCAGGCCGCGCGATTCGGCGGCTGGGTGGGCGGAAGGCGGATTGGCCCTATCGCAAAGTCACCGCTGTGCTCGGCCGCGAGATTAAATCGCCAGTGGGGCGTTACGATTACATTCGTGTGCAACTTGTGAACGGAAAAGTCGAACCGGTGGCGCAAAGCGGAGCATCAGTGCTGAGTTCAACAACACGCGCGGAGGGCTTTATTGTTGTGCCCACAGAAGTCGCCGGTTTTGGCGAAGGCACAGAAGTCGAAGTTTTTTTGTACGATTCGGTGTGATAGATTGACGCCAGAGTACAGACCGTTTACGTCTTTTTTTTGACAGGATTGACAGGATCGACAGGATAAGGGGAAATTGTTCGTCAACCATCCTGTCGATCCTGTAAATCCTGTCAAAATACTTTAGCATGATGATTGGCCACTAAGATCGACTTTGCAATCTTCCCACAAAAGAACTTTCCCCCCATGTGCAGATTTGGTTTGATTTTGCTACAATACGGGCCCTGTTTATTTGGGAATTTCCCAAATAAGTCCACTATTCGTTGTTTGTTTGGGAAATTCCCAAGTAATAACAAGTTATACGGCAACAACAACTTGACTGGAGCATAAATGGCGACGCATGTAGACAGCGAAATTGAAGCCATACGCATTGTCCTCAACGCGTTGGAACCACTCGATTCAGTGGTCCGCGAAAGCGTGTTGGACTACGTGTTTAAGCGTCTTGGAATACTCCGGGGGAGCGCATCGCCGGCGGTGCCGCTACAGCAACAAGCGCCTGTGCCAACTCAGCCAAAAACAGTCGTTAGTTCACCAGCAAATCCACAGCAACACATCAAGGATTTCAAAGAAGAGAAACAACCTCGGTCGGCCATAGAAATGGCCGCAATTGTTGCTTACTACATCGGTAATTTAGCTCCAGAGGCCGAACGAAAACAAAGCGTTGGTACAACTGATTTAGATACCTACTTCAAGATTGCCGAATTCAAACTGCCAGCGCAACAAAAATTCACATTGATTAACGCTAAGAACGCTGGGTATTTCGACTCTGCCGGAGGAGGGGAATACAAACTCAACGCCGTCGGACACAATTTGGTCGTCCATAGCATGCCGCGCAAAGGAAACGACGGTGGTGTGACTCGCAAACGATCAACGAAAAAGAAAACCGCCAAGAAAGCCACACCCAAAAAGAAATCGACCAAAAAGAAAAAGGAATGATCTCTCAGCTATTGGAAGAACTTGCCATCTTGGCTGGGAACATTAAGAAGAACAAAGCGGTAAATGTAAACAGCCAGAAAACGAAGCAACAAGCAATTGACTTGGGTGCTGGATATTTTCGTGACTATCGCGGCCCTGTCGTTGGCGTTCTCCGCGACAGCGAAGCACTTGATACCTATGACGAAGACTGGCAACAGTTAATCCGTCTTGCTCATGGAAACAACCCGAAATCCACATATGAAAAACTGGTACGGCGCCTCGTCAAAACTACCAAAGAAATCAACGTAACTAGCCATTCCGCAGTTTCAATTGCACCGGCGATTGCGTCTACCGAACTGACATACTCACAAGCTGAACACCTTCTCCTCGAAACTTTGGACAATTTACTCCCTTCAGCAGCGGCGTCCTATCGGCAGGGACTGGCAGACATCGCAAACCCGTCAATTCGCCACTCGTACCGTGGTACGGCGGCCGAATTCAGAGAAGCCTTCCGTGAAACACTCGACCATCTCTCACCGGATAAGGATGTAATGGAGCAGTCTTGGTTCAAACCGGAAAAGGACCAGAAGCTTCCAACAATGAAACAAAAGGTCAAGTTTGTTCTTTCATCGCGAGGAAAGAACAAGACACAACGAGTTGCGGCCGAAAAAACCGTCGATTTAATGGAAGCACTTTCCGGTGACATTGCACGGGCAATTTACAACCGAGCATCCTTGTCAACACACGTGGAAACGACGAAACAGGAAGTCGAACAAATGAAAAGGTACATGGATGCTGTACTATTTGACCTGCTAGAGATTGGACAATAACATGCCACGCAGCCATATAACAAATCGGTGCACACGGAGCCGCGGGCCGCGCGGCCTTTTGAAATCAATGTCGTTCGCCGCGACTCGGTGAACGCAGACGTTCCAGCCGCCACCAAGACTAGCTACCGTCTTGCCACTGCTCTAGCTTGTCGCTGATGAACTGAACGATCGCCTCGTTCTCCTCCGTCCCGCGACCTGCAACACGTAGAGGCTCGCCAAAAGCGAAACGAACTTTCTTACTTGGGTCGATTGCCCCCATGTCGGAAATAATCGAACCGACGGGCCAAGCGTCGGTTTGTAACGCTAGGGGAACGATCGGCACGTCAGCCCGCCCCGCCAGCTTGACGCCGATCGAGTTGAATTGGCTGGGATCAAAAACTAAAGACCGTTCGCCTTGCGGGAAAACCACTAGCGACGTGCCGTTGGCGAGCCGCTCTTGCCCGCCTTTGAGCATGAGTTTGAGATCGGCGCGCGGATCGGTTTGCGAGACCGCGATCGGGTTACGCGAGCGCATCACATGCTTGAAAACGGGGTAGTTGACCAGCGCTTGTTTAACGACAAAAGTGACTTCACGAATCGGCTGGATAACGGCGGGCAGGACCATCGTTTCGAGCGTGCCCATGTGGTTGCCAACGATCAGGCACGGCCCGTCGACTTTTTTGAGGTTGTCGATGCCAGTGATTTCAAACTCGACGCCGACACTTTCGAGCGCGTGCACCACCTCCAGACTACTGTTGACCCAATCCATGCCATCATAGCTCGACCATTTTGCCTTGGCTGCTGCTCGTAGCACGCTAGAAGTCAAACGCGAGAAAAACACCCAGCTCGGAAAAGTACGAGCCAACCACGAAATACGTCGCGGCGCGGTTCGATACACGCCATCGGTAACAGAGAGTTCTGCTAGAAGTCGGTTTTTAGCCATTCGCTAGAACCCGGATTTCTTTTTGCAGGGACTTACCAACGCGGTCGCGCTCGACTTCCAGGTCGAAGTGCGATTGGAGGTTCAGCCAAAATCGCTCAGAGGTGGCAAAATACCTTGCTAACCGCAAGGCCGTATTTGCAGTAATCGACCGAGTGCCTTTCACAATTTCGTTTATACGCCGTGGCGAAACATGAATTTCTTTAGCGAGTCGATATTGGCTCAGTCCGAGCGGCTCCAAGAATTCTAGTTGCAAGATTTCTCCGGGGTGAACCGGCGGAAGTTTTTTGGCTGCCATACTTAGTTCCTAAAATTTTAGTGCTAGTGCTTTGTCATTGTCAAAAATTAGGATGTGAGTCATCCGAAATGCTTACTGCCAAATGGTTTCGGATGACTCGCATCCTAATATTCAATGTTGCCAAAGCACTAGTGATAATCAGTGATTTCAACTTCATAGGCATCACCCTCGGACCACTCAAAGCAAATCCTCCATTGATTATTGACGCGAATACTGTACTGTCCTTTGCGACTCCCTTTTAACTTTTCGAGGCGATTGCCTGGTGGGACTCGCAGGTCAGCAAGGAGCTCAGCAGCATCCAAAATCAATAGCTTCCGTAACGAGGCTCGCTGAACCTCTAGCGAAAATATTTTTGCACGCTGCCGGAGAAATATCTTTTCTGTCTGTTTTACGCGGAAGCTTCTAATCATTAGTGTCATGATAACGCAGTGCGTTAATAACGTCAATCGCTAATATCAACAGGCTTATTCGCTGCGCACCAGAATCTCACCTCGGCCTAGCGCCACTAGATCGCCATTAAAAACGTCACACTCAGCGGTCAATAAGTCTTCTTCCACCGAAAATCCTTGGCTGCGGAGTTCGCCCAGTATCAGGGGCAGCACTTGCGGGCGGGTCGAACAGGCGTGACGAAAGGTGGGCAGCATTTTCGGCGGATTGGGGCCGAGCAGGCCGAGCGTACCGCGTCGCATCCCCGCGCCGGGGTGGATACCGCATTCGCCGAAGACCAGCACTGTGCCAGCGATCATATTAAAGCCGAGCACATCGCCCACGCGTCCGCCGATCGCGATCATCCCACGACGCATCGTCAGTCCGACTTCGTTGCCGGCGTCACCGTCGACCAAAATCGTGCCGCCGGTCATCCCTTTGGGCGAGCCACGATAAGCCGCCCCGACCAAGTGCCCAGCGTCGCCGTGGACATGAATCAACCCGCCGTGCATCTCAGCGCCAACCCAGCCGCGAGCATTACCGTGGACATGAATCGTGCCGCCCGTCATTTCGCTGCCGATGTGCCGTCCGCCGGGGCCATGGACGTTGATCGCGCCCTCGCTCATCTGCGCGCCGATCCAGTGCACTCCAGACAAATCGCCATGAAAGTCGAACTGCAAATCGCTCGCATCGCCATCCAAGCCAAACATCTCGCCCAGCGGTAGTTTTTGATTGCCGTGGAAGATCTCGAACTGGCTGATTTCGGCGAGCGTTTTATCCTTCGCCCAGGTCGGGGTGAAACCCTCGATTTCGACGGGCACTGAGGTTTCGGCTTTGTAAGTGAGGGTGAGCGGCATGACGCAATTTTTCGTATAATCAGATTTTTAATGAAGACGGTATCAACCAAACACTTGTGGTTTCGCAATGCGACGTGGTGCAATAATTCTTTGCGGTGGCAACTCGACTCGAATGGGGACGGCCAAGGCGATGCTGCCGTTTGGGCCAGAGCTGATGCTGGAGCGTGTGGTGCGGTTGGTCGGCGAAGTCGTTCCGCCAGCAAACATGATAGTCGTCGCTGCAGCCGGTCAGCAACTCCCTTCGCTACCACCAGAAATCGTCATCGCCTACGACCGTCGTCCCGAATGCGGCCCGCTCGAAGGCTTGGCTGCCGGGCTGAGTGCCTTAGATGGCCAGGTCGAAGCGGTGTACGCGACTGGCTGCGACGTGCCGCTCTTAGTCCCAGCATTTGTCGAGCGCATGTTTGAATTGTTAGGTGACCACGACATCGTGGTACCTCGCGAAGAAAAGTTTCAACACCCGTTAGCCGCTGTTTACCGACCGAGGGTCTTGTCGACGATCGAGACGTTACTTGCTGCGGATCGTTTTCGGCCGGTCTTTTTATTTGAGCAACACCCTACTCGCAAAGTGGACGTCGAGAAGCTACGCGAGGTCGATCCAGAATTGGCAACCTTAGCCAATTGCAATAGCCCCGATGACTATCGGCAGGCGCTGCTTCGGACAGGGTATGCGACGGACGCGTAGAATACTACAACTCCACCTCTTCCCCAGTAGAACCGAGTCGGATCGTTTTTTGGCCGAGCTGGTGAAAGGCTTCGATCAGTCGAACGGTGCGATTGCGCGCACGTATCAGTATCGAGTGAGTAATGCAATGTTGATTGTCGTACTTGATACCGCGGAGCATGGGTGAGTCGCTAATACCAGTCGCTGCAAAGATGAGATGATCACCGGGCGTCATGCGCTTGACATCCCACGTTTCGCCAAAGTCTTGCTCTACGCATAGACCACTGTCGAGCAGATGCCGTCGTTCGTCGTCGTTTTTGGGCCAAATGCGGCAGAGTTGTTCGCCGCCCAGGCACTTTATCGCCGCTGCTGCCAGAACGGCTTCGGGGCTGCCACCAATGCCGACATAGGCGTCCACGCCCGAGTTGGGCAAACTCGGCGCGATCGCTGCGGCAACATCGCCATCAGAGATTAGCCGGACTCCGCAACCCACGCGGCGGAGTGTGGCAATAATGTCCTTGTGTCGAGGGCGGTCTAATACTACCACAACCAAGTCGCGCACACGCTTACGCAGTTGTCCCGCGATGATGGCTAGGTTGGCGTCCAGCGGCGAGTCGAGCTGGATCGAGACATCGCTTTCGGCGACGGCTGGCCCAACGGCAATTTTCTCCATGTAGTGCGAGGGAATTGCCGGAAACAACTGGCTCGGATCTTCGTCGGGGCTGTCGCAGGTGCTCAACGCGATGACCGAAATCGCTCCGGGCAGCCCTTGGGCAGTCAGCGTGGTGCCATCGATCGGATCGAGCGCGATTGCAGCTGGAATGGACCCAGGCCGCCAGGAGCCTAGCTTATCGTCGGTAAAAATCCCCGGCGCCTCGTCCTTGCGCCCTTCTCCAATCCGCACCAGCCCCTGACAATCGATCAACTCAAACATGCCTCGAATCGCATCGGTGGCTGCCGCGTCGGCGGTGTTTTTGTCTCCGCGGCCAAAAAACTTCCAGGCTGCTAAGGCTGCGTTTTCGGTGCAACGCACCAAGTCTAAATCAATGACCCTTTCAGGATCATGCCGTTGATTGTCGTTACTAGACATTATTTCTCCCACGGCTTTGTCTATGAAACTATTGACTAAAATTACACACCTAGCTTCGCATCTCTACCACCTCTGGGTCAAGCACATAGCTTGAATCGACGGGATAATTTCGCCAGCGAATTGAGTAAAACTTTTCAAACCACTCTTGGATGTCGGCTTCTAGTTCGAGATCGTACGCCGGCTCGACGTGCAGTGTCTTGCCGATCGGCGCGTGGCGCATCTCGCCCTGCTCGACGAGGACTTGGCCCGATTTGATGACGACCCTTGGCATCTCGAACATCGTTTCTTTGTTTTCGTGCGGCGTGTAGATCGTGATATCGGCGTCGGCGCCGGGCCCGAGATGCCCCTTATTTTTGAGTCCCAAGATTCTTGCCGGCCCCGCGCGGGTGATGACCGCGATTTCGCTGAGCGTGTATTCTCGCTCGATGTCGGGTAGGTTCGATCGCTTGCCGACAAGTGGGTGGCACGTTTTGAGGACATCTTGCCGGTAGGTACGATCCATCAAAAAACGAATGATCTGCGGATAGGCGAGAAACGAGCCGCCGTTGGGATGGTCGGT
>JAJDEE010000023.1 GCA_029259975.1 Planctomycetota bacterium | reverse complement strand
GCAGGGCGCAAGCCCTCCGGTTTGCGACACCGGAGGGCTCGCGCCCTACCGCTAAAAGCATCATTTGTTTTGCGAGCGGTACTTAGGCGGCTAGTGTGTCTTTTAAGCCCTCGTGAGCAGAAGCTAGAGGATGCTGTTTGCAGGGCGCACGACTTTATATTATCCGAGTTTAATACGTTGTAGCAGGGCTGAGCTTTCGATCGTGCCCTGAATTTGACGGCAAGTGCCGAAATATATTAGGGCTGCTGGCTCTGAATAAACGATGTTTTGAAATCTTCTTGGTAACCTTATTGGTGGGCGATCACAGTGTCACGAAAAGCGTTAATTACCGGAATTACAGGTCAAGATGGTTCGTACTTGGCTGAACTGCTGCTAGATAAAGGCTACGAAGTGCACGGTATTGTCCGACGAAGTAGCTCATTCAATACTGGCCGGATCGATCATATCTACAGCGATCCGCATCAAGAAGGCACCAAGCTCTTCTTGCACTATGGCGATCTGACGGACGCTCAGAATTTGACGAATCTAGTTTTGGATGTCCAACCTGAGGAAATCTACAACCTGGGTGCGCAAAGCCACGTTCGCGTCTCGTTTGATGCACCCGCCTACACTTTTCAGGTGACTGGTGCTGGTGCCCTCAATGTTCTGGACGCTGCCAGGCAGCTTAACAAGCACCACCCTGTGAGAGTCTATCAAGCCTCTTCCTCGGAAATGTTTGGCGATGTGGTCGAAACTCCACAAACCGAGGCGACCCCTTTTCGACCACAAAGCCCTTACGCCTGCGCCAAGGTTTACGCTTTTCACCAGACGGTCAATTATCGTCAGGCCTACGATTTGTTCGCGACCAATGGCATCCTTTTTAACCACGAATCGCCTCGACGTGGCGAAACTTTTGTAACACGCAAAATCACACGCGCCGCCACCCGAATTAAGCTTGGTTTGCAAGATAAGCTTTACTTGGGAAATATCGACGCCAAGCGAGATTGGGGATTCGCAGGAGACTATGTCGAGGCGATGTGGCTGATGTTGCAGCATGACGAGCCTGACGATTTTGTTGTCGCGACCGGAAAAACACAGTCAATCCGAGAGTTCCTCGACTACTCGTTTGGTCATCTCGACCTCAATTGGCAAGACTTTGTTGAAATCGACCCGAGATATTTTCGGCCGACAGAAGTCGATCTGCTGCTCGGCGACCCTTCCAAAGCCAAAGAAAAGCTAGGCTGGGAGCCAAATGTCGATTGCCAGGAGCTTGCGCGGCTAATGGTTGATGCCGACTTGAAACTTGCCCAGCGAGAGTTGAAGCTGGCAGAAGTCAGCTAGCTGTGGTCCAACCGAAGCATCCATTCGACTCGTCTCCTGCTCTTCTTGCCATGAACCACTTAGCAAATAAAACGGTTTACGTAGCCGGCCACCGTGGCATGGTTGGCTCTGCAGTTCTACGCAAGCTTGAACTGCTAGGTGTTGAAAAACTGCTCGTAAGAAAAAGCAGCGAATTGGATCTGCGCAATCAAACAGCTACGAATGATTTTTTTCAGAGCGAGAAGCCAGAGATAGTCATTTTTGCAGCTGCCCGCGTTGGTGGTATTCATGCCAATAGCACCAAGCCGGCCGATTTTATTTATGACAATTTGTCGATGGCTGTGAATTCGATTCACGCTGCTTACCAAAGCGGATGCCAGAGATTTTTGTTTCTCGGTAGCACCTGTATCTACCCAGGCCAAGCGCCTCAACCCATGCCTGAGTCATGCCTACTGACCAGCCCACTAGAGCAAACGAACGAAGCCTATGCGATTGCAAAAATTGCTGGTTTGAAGATGTGTCAGCATTATCGCGAGCAATATGGGGTGCTGTTTCACTCGACGATGCCTACGAATCTTTATGGGCCGGGAGATAACTATCACCCAGAAAACTCGCATGTTATGCCAGGTTTAATTCGACGCTTCCACGAAGCCAAGGAAGCAGGGGCAGCAGAAGTTGTTCTGTGGGGATCCGGTAAGCCGCGGCGAGAGTTTCTGCACGTCGATGACTTGGCTGAAGCGGTGATTCATTTGGTTCAGTCGGACGATCCGCCCAACTTAGTGAACGTCGGGACCGGTAGAGATATTAGTATTCAAGAGCTGGCAGAAATCGTTGCGGAAGTTGTTGGCTATCAAGGAAAATTGATCAACGACCTCACGAAACCTGATGGTACATTGCTGAAGCGGACAGATATTTCTTTGATTCGCCGATTAGGCTGGTCTCCGCAAATCGGCCTGCGCGAGGGGATCAAGCAAACCTTTGCTTGCTATCTTGAAGAGCTGCAAACGAATGTCGTTCGCGAGCGGTAAAATGCTACTTGCGAATAAAAAGTCCCCGGGCATCGACAACGAGAGTGCCGCCGGCGGTGACGTGCGCTTTGCCGCGGACAACGACTACGTCTTTTTCCTTAACATCGAACAATTGGCGAACATCTACCGGCAAAACTTTGCCACGTTCGTCTACAAACTGAACCATCGCCAGCATGTCAGCTCGGTCAGTGGCGTGGGCTGCGCAAAACGCACACTCCTCGCCAGCGGCGTGTGTGTGGCCGTTCTGTTCATGTTCGACGATCGCCTGCGAATCGGCCAAAAAGAAAACCGCTCGCGTTTTCGAAAATGGGAAATCTGGCTGAACTTCAGCCCAAGGATTTGCTAAACCACCAATATGGCCGACCATCACGACGTCCAGCGACTCGCTGTCATGATCGTGATGGCCATGCTCGTCGTGAGCCTGTTCGTCGTGGCTGTGCTCGCCGTGCTCCTCGTGATCGCCGTGCTCCTCGTGGCTGTGCTCGTCGTGGTCGTCGGAGTCGGCATGAGCGTCATGATCGGCTGGCTCGTGGTCTTGTACGCCATCACCGTCGTGGTCGTGGTCCGATTCGCCCAGCAGGGCCAAACGAACGTCGGCGACGGTCTGTACGCCATCGGGTTCTTCGGCGAGAGCAAGTCGAGCACGATGGGCAGCAACCGCCCCTGCATCCAAGCTAGCGTCTGTGGCAGCTGAACCGTTGCAGCCTGCTACGACGCATAGGAGCAGCCCGAAAATCGTGATCGAGGCAAATTTAGCGAATTGGGACATCTGGCACCTATGTAGTTCGGATTAGGTAGAATTGGAAGCAATTGGCGTAGGAGACATGATTTTACAAGTTCGGGCAGCTCATGCCCAGACGGACCCGCACGGAATACGCACAAATTCGTCATAAGGTTCGATTTCACGGGTAGGAATTCGCTCAAAATAATAGCAGACAACGAATTTCACGCGGAGCCACAGTTCTAAAAAAACTAAATCACAACGACACGCAATTTCCTTGACTTTGCAGTTTGCTGGCTCACCTCGCATCGAGAGTTTCCGAACCAAGGTTTCTCGCTACAATCAAAGAGTCATGTCATATTTAACGCCTCGCGCCGCATACATTCACATCCCCTTCTGTGTGCATCGCTGTGGCTACTGTAATTTTGCGGTGGTCGCCGGACGCGACGATTTGGTTGAGCCTTACCTGGAAGCCCTAGGGGCTGAGCTTGCTTGGCTGGAACGACCACGCGAAGTCGAGACGCTCTACTTCGGCGGCGGCACGCCAACTTTTCTGGCTCCCAGGCAGATCAAGCGATTGTGCGAGCTGGTGCTGAAGTGGCATCCACTCGCGGCAAAATACGAATGGACTGTCGAAGCAAATCCGGGGGATCTTGATCAAGAACGCATCGATGTGCTCGCCGACTTGGGAGTGAATCGGCTCAGTATCGGAGTACAGTCATTTCGGAGCGAAAAACTAAAGCTGCTTGAACGCGATCATTGTCGAGACGATATCCAGCGAGCAGTTGAGTTGGCTCGAAACGCAGGCATGCGTGTGTCGCTCGACCTTATCTTTGCTGCTCCTGGCGAAACGCTTGAGCAGTGGTTAGCCGATCTTGAAGGAGCAATTGCTCTCTGTCCCGAGCACGTTTCGACCTACGGCCTTACCTTCGAGCGAGGCACCACGTTTTGGAACCGACTTCAGAAGCAGGAACTCGCGGCGGCTCCCGAAGAATTGGAACGCGAAATGTTCCTTGCTGCCATCGATCGTCTGGTGGCGGCGAACTTTGAACACTACGAAATATCAAATTTTGCTAGACCCGAACAACGTAGCCGTCACAACGAAATCTACTGGTCTGGCAAAGGCTATTTCGCCGCCGGGCCAGGAGCGGCTCGCTACGTAGATGGGGTGCGCGAAACCAACCACCGTAGCACTTCGACTTATCTCAAGCGTGTCTTGCAAGGCGAGTCGCCCGTCGGCGAACGCGAGCGGCTCGACGACGAGCAACGCGCCCGCGAACGACTCATCTTCGGCCTGCGCAGGATCTCTGGAATCGAACGACCTTCGTTTTTTGATGGCACAGGATTTGAAATCGACGCGCTCGCGGGCAAGCAAATCGCAACATTCGTCGAACTCGGACTGCTCAGCGACAGCCAAGGACGAATTAGTCTCACACGCGAAGGGCTGCTCATCAGTGACAGCCTATGGCCAGAACTGCTCTAGTTTTTTGGTTCTTCAGGAATTTTAGTGGCTAAAATATGAGCGATCGGTTGTCCCGGTACGGGACAGCACCAACAAAAAACCCCGCAACGTCCGAAACGTTACGAGGTTGAAAACATCTCAATCAAAAGGTCGACAGCTTAGTCCAAGAAACCCGACAGCTCTTGGCTACGGCTGGGTTGCTGTAGCTTGCGGACTGCTTTGGCTTCGATTTGGCGGATACGCTCGCGGGTCACTTTGAAAATGTGGCCGACCTCTTCGAGCGTGTAGCTGTAGCCATCGCCCAGGCCGTAACGGAGCTTGATAATCTCGCGTTCGCGGTAGCTCAAGGTTTTGAGAACACTGGTAATGCGAGTACGCAACATCTCTTGAGCGGCGCCAATCGCAGGGCTTTCGGCTCCCGCGTCGGGCAGCAAGTCGCCGAAGTGGCTGTCTTCGCTATTGCCGACGGGTCGGTCGAGGCTGATTGGGTAGCGGCTCATCGCCAACACTCGACGGGCTTCGTCGACTGTGCATTCGGCGGCGCGAGCGGTTTCTTCGATCGTTGGTTCGCGACCCAGGCGTTGGAGCAACGCTCGCGAAATGTTCCGTACGCGACTCATCGTTTCGACCATATGAACCGGGATGCGAATCGTACGGCTTTGGTCGGCTACAGCACGGGTAATCGCCTGACGAATCCACCAAGTAGCGTAGGTGCAGAACTTGAATCCACGTCGATACTCAAATTTGTCGACCGCGCGCATCAGCCCGGCGTTACCTTCTTGAATCAAATCCAGAAAGCTCAAGCCACGGTTGCGATACTTTTTGGCGATTGACACGACCAACCGCAAGTTGCCTTCAGAGAGGCCACGCTTTGCGCGTTGATACGTAGAGAAAATATTCTGGAGCAACCTGACCCGATTGCGGAGACTGGTGGGCGTCTCTTGAGTGATTCGCAGAATATTGCGATACTCGACTATCAGCGGCTTGCGTTCGGCAAGCGAGCAGCGATCCTTCTTCATTTTTTTTAGCTCTGCCTGCAGTTCGTCAACACGTTCGCTGAAGTCTTCGAGGGCAGCGATCATCGGCTCAATCCGCTGAGTACGCAGGCCAAGTTCTTCGATCAACATAACTGCACGCCGACGGCGCCCAGCAAGACGCGCCCAGGCGGCACGGCGCTCAGCCATTTTGTACGACTTGCTTGTTGCAATGCGGTAGTCGTCTTCGTTGCGTTGCAGCAAAGTATCGATCGTGCGCAAATTGTGCGGCAAGCGGCCGAGGATCTGCTCTTTTTCCAGCCGATCTGTAACCGAGACCTGCACGGTGCGATCGAAAGGCAACTCACCACGATGCACTCGGCTGAGAACTTTGTAGGCGGCGCGAATGACAAAGTCACACGCCAACAAGCGCCGACGAAAAGAAGTACGCGTTGTTTCGATGCGACGGGCCAGGTTGATCTCTTCCTGACGAGTCAGCAACGGAATCTCGCCCATCTGCGTCAGATACATACGTACCGGATCGTCTGACCAAGATTCCACCTCACGCGTTTCTTCTTCCTCCTCAGAAGCTTCGGCTTCCTTAGTGGCGGCGATACTGAGACCAGTGCTACCCGCGTTCTCGTCGGTTGTGGTGGTGCTATTTGCAGACTTGGCGTTCAGGTCTTTTTCGACGTCAGCGACGGCGGAATCTTCGTCAAGTTCTTGATCCAAAATTGTTTCAAACAAGTGGGATACTCCTCAGCTTCGTTAATTGATGGCTAACAGGTAGGGTCACGCCAGGCCGCGAAGTCGGGCCGTCTACGCTGTGTTTGGGTCAGGCCAGTCGGCGACAGGGCAACAAACAACACGTCGCCCCAACGGGTTCATGCCCAGTGGGCTTACAAAGGGGCAGGCGGTCGTACTTACCATTTCAAGAATTGCCGGGCAGGAGGTCATTACGACCAGGGCGTCGCTGTTGGTGCACAACTTCACAACCAAGTTATCAGCAAAAGTGCGGACAACTTGCGAGTGAACCGTGCCGAGCCTACGCAGGTAGATTTTGGCAAATCGAAATAAGTTAACAGCCGCTGCGATCAAGGTGTTTCTCTAGGGGGGCTATGGATGGCAAAATAGGGGGGGGCGTTATTTTTCGTGCGAATGGGGCGACTAGAGACAACTAATCTTAACACCCACTTTCCAAAGGGCTTCGAGCATTTGATATTTGGCAAAAGATTACGTTTGAATTGAAAACAACAGGTCACCTCTTCATGTCGGCGGGCACGCTACTACTTGCGTTACGTTAGTCTCTCTTTGCCTAGTGTGCATAAGCCTATGCGATTACACACCCACAAAACCAAGGTTCACGATCAAGTAAAATATGCGGACACCAAATTTTCATAAGCAGGACTCACTCAAACTTTAATTGATTGAGTTGAGGCCCCGCGTAAGTGTTAGGAAACTGCCCAAGGCAAAAATACGCACGGGTTTGCCTGACTAACGGCCCTCGGGTTGGTCCCGAAACAAAGAACTCGGTCAGCAAGGTCAGAAAGATTTGCCGTTAGGCGATGGCTACTTGGCCACACGACGACGGAGAGATGGCGAGCCAATGCGAAAAGGCTGCCAAGCGACCGAGGGGAGTGTGAATCAAACCAAGTCAAAGCCACATTAGTTGCGTGCGTCTGACGAATCTGCGGACTGGGGAGCCTATTATTGGGTGGACGGGGGGGAACCTAAAAGCTGTTACCAGCTTCTCTATTCTATTCACAGGCGCACCCCGGTCCAGGGAAAAACCTGTAGAATTATACCAAGAGGCTCCTATTCCGACACCCTCTTTTTCGACATTCCAGCTCTTTTGTGGTGTGCCGAGATAGCTGCCAAGATCGCCCGAGCGCCTTACCAGCGAACGAGTTACGTTCCTTGCTTAGCTCACACCTTGCCTGAATCTCCTCATCGCAAGCACAGCTTTGTTGCTGTGCTTGCAGTAGCTACTACAGAATCTCAGCCTTCGCTGGGTCAGATAGCGGTGTCCACATCGAGGCAAACTTTCCAGCCGTCGCCAGATGATGCACTGCCAGGGTTTCTTTGTCGACGACTATCAACAACCGTTTTGTCCAGCGGCTAGCTTGGGCGATGTAGACGGTTTTGGTTTCGGCCAGCTGCCAGCGATTCCAGCGGTCGAGGCTGGGGTGTTCGCCGAAAATCCAGACGAGCCGCGGGTCG
>JAJDEE010000220.1 GCA_029259975.1 Planctomycetota bacterium | reverse complement strand
CCTTCCTGCCCGTGGGAGCCACTAAGGAAATCAAAGTCGATGTACGCGTCATTGCCGCGACGAACCAAGACTTGCAGACCTTTGTGAAGGAAAAGAAATTTCGCGAAGACCTTTACTATCGCCTAAGTATCTTCGAGCTACATATGCCGCCGCTTCGCGACCGAGACGACGACGTCGGCTTGCTACTCGATTTCTTTCTCGAACATTACCGCATCGAACGAGGTCGACCCGAGCTTGGCATGAGCGACGCAGCGCGCAAACAGTTGCTTGCGTACAACTGGCCCGGCAACGTGCGGCAACTACGCAACGTGATCGACAGCGCTGTCGTGCTGGCTGAGGAAAACGAGATCCGCCCCTGCGATCTAGGCCTACGCGACAGCGGCGGCGAGATGCTTGATTCGTTGCAGATCGAACACTGGGAGCGCAAGCTAATCCTCGAAGCGCTTAAGCGTACCGGTGGCAGCGTCCCCGAAGCGGCTAAGCTCTTGGGCATCGGGCGAGCGACCTTGTATCGAAAGCTTGAAATCTATCACATCGAGCGGTAACTGTTTTCCGTTTCATCGAAGGCAATATCGAAGGCAATGTGGAAATGAGTACTAGTTGTCGTGCAGTTCTCTGTGGAAAGCTCCCATGTCTTTTTTCCTTGTCTGTCGTGCTGTTGGCTGGCTGGCCTGTTCAGGCGGAAAACTGGTCGCGGTTTCGAGGCCCCAACGGATCAGGACTGGCTGTTGAGGCGACGTTTCCTGCGACTTGGACCGAGCACGATTACCTGTGGAAAAAAGAACTACCCGGCACAGGCAGCAGCTCGCCGGTCTGCTGGGAAGACCTGCTGTTTGTTAGCAGCAGTGACACCGAGAACGGAGACGTGGTCTTGCAGTGTTTGATTGCCGGTAGCGGCGAGCAGCTTTGGCAACGTAAGCTGGCTGGCCAAACGTATCCAATGCACCGCAACAACAGCTACACTTCGGCAACGCCAACCGTAGACCAGCAGCATGTTTACCTGACCTGGGCTGCAGGCGGAAAGATACGCGGTGTTGCCTTTTCGCACCAGGGCCAAGAAATCTGGCGAACCCACTTAGGCGACTTTGTTGGCTCGCATGGATTTGCCGCTTCGCCAGTTGTCGTCGAGGGTGTCGTCTGCGTGCAAGTCGACCAAGACGACCAAGGTTTTTTGGTCGGCCTAGATGCTTTGTCGGGCAACGTACGTTGGCGTGCCGAGCGGCCGAGCGGCAAGGCAACCTACTCGACTCCCTGTGTGATCTCAATCGATGACGAGCGATTGGCGGTTATTTCCCAAAGTACCGCTGGCGGGATGCAAGCGATCGAAGTTCAGACGGGCGAAGTGATCTGGCAAAAATCCGAGTTGTTCCCCGAGCGCTGTGTGAGTTCGCCGATCGCAGCTGGCAACTTCGTCCTCGGCGTTTGCGGCTCTGGTGGCGGCGGCAAATCCTTAGTAGGAATCGACCTAGCTACTAGCCAACCACCTCGAACGCAATTTACACTCTCCAAGCAAATTCCCTACGTGCCTACCCCACTCGCCAAGGACAACTGGCTTTTTCTGTGGCACGACCAAGGGAAGGTTTCTCTGGTCGACTTGGATTCCGAAAACCCTCGCCATGCCTTATGGACGAAACGTGTTGGTGGCAATTTCTTCGGCTCACCAGTCCTCGCCGGCAATAAAATCTACTGCCTTTCCACCGCCGGACAGGCGGTCGTCATCGCGGCAGACCACGATTTTAAGCTCCTGGGCAAAAACGATTTGGGCGCGCCTACCAACGCTACCCCCGCCATTCACCGCGGTCGAATGTACCTACGAACCGAGTCCTCCTTGGCTTGCTTGCCAGCGGAGTAGCAAGAAGAAAAATATGACACACATCCCTACCACCGACCGTTCAGCGAAACATCGCCGCCGCCTCGAAGCCCTCGATCGCAACGCGCTCGCCGAGCATCAGCTTTCTCGACTCAACGAGCTACTCGCGACAATTCTGCCGACCAACCAATTCTATGCCAAAAAACTGGCCAACAGCCCGCCACGATTGCAACATCTCGACCAACTGGTCGAGCTGCCGCTAACGAGCAAAGAAGAGCTGCTGCCTGACGATGCAGGGAACCATTGGCCGACCAATCTTACTTGGCCCGTCGATCAATATGTGCATTACCATCAAACCTCGGGCTCCCGCGGTCGCCCGCTCTCGGTTTGCGACACGGCGACCGATTGGCAGTGGTGGGTCGATAGCTGGCAGTATGTACTCGACGCTGCCGAGATCACCTCCCTCGATCGCGTCCTACTCGCCTTCTCCTTTGGTCCCTTTATCGGATTTTGGAGCGCGTACGATGCGCTAATCGCCCGCGGCACAATGGCGGTCCCCGGCGGTGGCATGAACACACTGGCTCGTCTCGATCTCATCAAGCGAACCGGCGTCACGGCTCTCTTTTGCACACCGACCTACGCGCTCCATTTGGTGGAAGTTGCCGAAGAGTACAAAATCAACTTGGCCAACTTCGGTGTCCGAAAAATTGTCGTCGCTGGCGAGCCAGGAGGTTCGGTGTCCGCGACCCGCCAGCGCATCGAGCAAGCTTGGAATGCACGCCTCACCGATCATAGCGGTGCCAGCGAAGTCGGCCCGTGGGGATACGGCGATCACGATCAACGCGGCTTGCACGTTCTCGAAGCCGAGTTTATTGCCGAATTCCATTCCGTCACGACAGGCGAACCAGCTTCGTCAGGCGAGCTATCGCAGCTCATCCTGACGAGCCTCGGCCGCGCAGGCATGCCCGTCCTCCGCTACTGCACCGGCGACCTCGTCAAGCCAACTTGGCTAGACGAGGGTCACAATCGTTTTGTGCTGCTTGAAGGTGGCGTGCTGGGCCGCGCCGATGATATGATGATTATCCGCGGCGTCAACATTTTCCCGAGCGCGATCGAACAAATACTCCACAGCTTCCCCGAAGTCGTCGAGTTCCGTCTCACCGCACGCAAACGGGGCGAGATGGACGAAATCGTCGTCGAAATCGAAGACCGCTTACAAAACCCCACCCGCGTTGCCGAGGAGCTGCAATTGCGTTTAGGTCTCAAAGTCGAGGTGCGCTTAGTCCCGTCGATGTCGCTACCTCGTTTCGAGGGCAAAGCCAAACGTTTTGTCGACCAACGTACTAACTAACTAACTCAAACTGAAAACGCTAGCAAAGAATTCCCGCGAAACACGCAAAAACACGCGAAATCGAAGGACAGCAAATAAACGGACTCCTATGCTTGACCACTAAGACAGATCTCTCGAACACTCTAAGAAGCATTGCTTTTCGCACCCTTTCGCGTGTTTCGCGGGCATATCTCTTTCCAGTTTGAGTAACTAACCCAAAGAAAGTACACCGATCGTGGGAACTCCAGCGTAGCCCTTCTTTCGCTCTGAAAATTCTCTCCATTCATCATTGCCAACGAGCAACATAAAAAATGATCCAAGCCCAGCAACTTAAAATGATCGACCCCGAAACTCTGCAAATCAAATGGGCCGACGGCGAGATCCGTCGGTACGGTGTTGGCCTGCTCCGTGACAACTGCCCCTGCGCGTCTTGCCGGGAGAAGAAAAAGTCGCCCTCGCTGCCAACAACTTTACTGCCCGTCATCACGACTGCCGAAGCCCAGCCACTACGCATCAGTAAAATGGAGCCGATGGGCCGTTACGCCTACGCCATCCATTTCTCCGACGGCCATGACACGGGCCTCTTTACGCTCGAAGCGCTCCGAGAAATTGGAACGGTAGTCAAACGTCGGGCATAAACATACCCTTTTTTGCGTTCGGAACTAAACGGATTGACGATCGTCTCGTTGCCCTTGTTCGTATGAAAGACTTGCTTATCCGGCAAGAATTGCTGTGAGATTGCTTAATTCCGCCTCGTTAAAGTGCCTGTTTTCAAGGCAGCCAAGGTTTTGCTCTAGTTGGCTAACCGAGCTGGCGCCGATTAGCACGGTCGTAACTCGTGGATCTTTCAGGATCCAAGCCAGGGCCATCTGAGCGAGCGTCTGGCCTCGCTCTTGGGCGATCTGGTTCAACTGGCGAATCTTTGTCA
Source organism: Planctomycetota bacterium (assembly GCA_029259975.1). GTDB lineage: Bacteria > Planctomycetota > Planctomycetia > Pirellulales > Lacipirellulaceae > Bythopirellula. The sequence continues at coordinate 3,941 of JAJDEE010000220.1, read as the reverse complement.
GAGTCGGCTCATCGAGCTGATTTTCGCTCAAAAAGCCGTGTGGTTTGGCCACGCGCGAATCTTTGGGGATTCCGTTGAGGTATCGATCCGTCAGCAAACCCTGAGCAAGCGGTGAAAAGGTGATACAACCGACCCCTTCTTCGTCCAGCACGTCGAGCAGGCCTCCTTCGACCCAGCGATCAAACATCGAGTAGCGAGGCTGATGGATGAGACAAGGCGTTCCCAATCCGCGTAGAAGCTGGCACGCCTGACGTGCAAGGTCGGCGGGATAGTTGGAGATTCCCACGTACAACGCCTTGCCTTGCTGCACAGCACTCGCCAGAGCACTCATCGTCTCTTCCAGCGGTGTCTCGGGATCAGGACGATGCGAGTAGAAGATATCGACATAGTCGAGGCCCATGCGTGCAAGACTCTGGTCGAGGCTAGACAACAGATATTTGCGCGACCCCCAATCTCCGTACGGACCATCCCACATCGTGTAGCCGGCCTTGCTAGAAATGATCAACTCGTCTCGATAGGCTGCCAAATCGTGCCGTAGTATCTTGCCAAAATTCTCTTCTGCCGATCCTGGAGGCGGGCCATAGTTGTTGGCCAGATCAACGTGAGTGATCCCCAGATCGAAGGCCCGCAAGGCAATCGCGCGGGCGGTCTCGAAAGCGTCGACGCCGCCAAAGTTGTGCCACAGCCCCAGCGAGACGGCTGGCAGCTTCACGCCGCTGCGACCACAGCGGTTGTAAGTCATATCGTCGTAACGGCTTTCGGCTGCTTGATACAAGTTGGCCTCGTAAGTAGGTGAGATAAAAAATACCTGCGTTCCTGCACCTAGAGTTTAACAACTAATGCCTCGCAGATAAATCCAAGCTAGAAGCCTATCCTAGAGTAGCAAGCTGTATTACTCAAGGTTCCTGGGAATTCCTTTTTGCGAGGTATCTTTGTCAATTTGCAGGATCCCAAAACGAGACTAGTCTAAGCAGACTACACATCATCCGTTTGACGAGAAACTCGGGAACGTCGCCACAGCCAAGTCGCCGCCAATGGTATCGCGACCGAGGCGCATACAGCCAACGGTAGCCAGCCGTAGACTGCCGCCTGTTGCCCTAGCACCGAATACGTCGCGGCAATCAAAAAATTGCTGACGAGTACGGTGGGTAGGAATCGCCTCCAGGGCATTTGCAGGGCGCCGACGAGTAGCGCGCAGGCTTCGGCTAAAACTGGCAGCGGACGCGAGAGGATCAGCATCCAGACACCGTGGTCGGCGCAGGCGGTTTCTAATTCGGCCAATTGTTTTGTGGAGGAATAACGCTCGGCCAGCGGGCGGCCCCATGTTTTGGCCAGGGCGAATGCGATAATCGCACCGAGAGTCATGCCGAGTGTCGAAACGGTGGTGCCAAGCATGATTCCCAGCTGACTGCCAGCAAGTGTGCTAATCGGCCCAGACGGCACCGGCAGGAAAACATCACTCGCCAAGATAGCGATCACAGCGACGGCGAGCGTCCAGCGCGCTGGCGGCTCGGTTTGCCATTGCTCGACCATCGACAAAAACGTCTCGCCCCAGGCGGCGAACACCAGCAGCGGCAGAATCAGTACGACCGTTATCAGCAGCAGCGGCTTGAGCCACGGGTTGCGAGTTGCAGGAGACGGTGTGGTCATAGGTTTTGACTTGTGTCAGGGCGGATCTAAGCTTTGAAAAGAGATTAGAACTTAGGATTTTCTAGCTTGTGGCTCGATTCTCTAACCTCTTGTGTCTCTATTTTATTTTCGGAAACAACATGATGGATTTCTCGACCGCCCGTAACGAGCGTACTATCGCCATTGTTAGCACGCTAGTAGCGATTGCGATTTTAGCAGGTGGAGTTACCGCCTTTCAATCACAAGATGCGCCGGTCGATGATGTGGTGCAGTTGGAATCGGACTTTCGATTTCAGCTCGAAGTTGCCTTTCTGCACAACCCGAACGAACGCGTCCGTCGGCTTATGCTGCTGAATGAAATTTCGGATGCTTGGCAGCAATCGACACGTACGCCAACAGATCGCGAAAAGCTCGCAGACTGGCTGCTGGAGTCGACGATCCGCTCGATGGCTGGTTCCATTGAAGCCTTACCCACAATTCCACGCTTTAGCGGGCAAGGCCAACAATCGGCAACCGCACCAGCATCTGCCGAATCCACAAGGCCGTCAGAACTAACCGTGAAGACTGGGCCGTTAGCACGCGTCGCGACAGAGGCGGTCGGAACTGTTTCGGCGTCGACCCCAGATTCGTCGGTTTCGCCAGAACGAGCTAAGCCGACCGCAATTTCGGTCGAGACACTCGTAATTCCAGGGCCGACAGTCGTCGCACCGCGCGTCGTTGAATCGCCGATTCGCATTAATTTAATCGAACTAGCCGCACGCATTGCCGGGTATCACGAAGGTTTAGACGAGATCGAACAATCGCTGCTTGATTTCGAGGGCGAAAACATACCGAAGTTGGCAGCGCTGGTTCAACAGTTGGATGGATTGGCACACAGTTATCGTTTCGTCAAACTATATCACCAATTGCTAACCGACAAAGAACGTCAAACTATCGACTCACCACGACCTATGACAGCCACGTTCGCCGAAATCGAACGGCGAATTGATCGAACACTCGCATCGCAAGCAGGCGATTTCCTGGGAGAGTTCGACACGGACAACCAAGACCAAATAGCTGGGCTGAGACAGCTACTTTCAGCTGTTGCCAATCGAATCGACAGGTAATCGCCAGATAATTTTTTGACGACTCTGTTGCGGTGGCTTTACGGCAACCTCCAAATGATCAGCCCGGTGTTCGGATCTTGTCGGCCTTCCAAAAGCAGTGGCCAATAGCGATCGAGAGCTGTTGCTGGTTGTTTGATATTCACAAAGGGTTTCTGTGCCGGCAAGCGGCTAACGCCCGGATAGAAATTTCTCGCTCCGTGATCAACAGCATTCGCGGTAGAGGAATGAGACCGCGACGTTGGCGAGAGGTTGGCCCCGCTGCCAGGGCGGTTAAGGCCGCTAGAGCGATAAAGGCTGCCAGTGCGGTTTAGATAGTACCGCATCGCAGGCGTCAGATGGGCGTTACGTCCCATGTTTCCAAGCCGAAAAGCTGCGCCTGCGTTCATCCTTCGTTGCTGGGGCGGCTGTTGACGGGGCAATGGCTGCCGGGGCAATGGTTGTCGGGCATCGGGACGCAGAGGTTGATCGGCATTTTTTTCTTTCGCAGCTGGCTGCTTTTTTACTGGCGGTAAATTCGCCGCCGGATCAGGAAAACGCCGCGGCACGGGTATCTCGAAGCTGTGAGGATTCAAAGCCGGCGGAATGCGTTGTGGAGCTTTTCTTGCCAGCGCAGATTTCTCGGCCGATTTTTCATTGTCTTCTGCGTCGTTGGCAGCCCCGTCATCGGCAGCAGCGGCCTTTTTCTCTGCGGCAACGGGTTCGTCCGCCCAAGCGACCCAACACGAAACTGCGCCGTACAGCAAGCAGCCTGCGATTACTCGCCAACGAAAAAGTCTCATCGCCAATTCCTCCCACCGCGTGGTAAGATCATCAAGTAGGCAACACTCCGATAGTTCCATTCTAGGTGGGGAATGCTTCTCGAAGCAAGCAAGATTTCCTGGGCCAGTTTTCATCGAGTACAATAGAGGCTATGTCGCATCTTCGCTTAAATCATTGTTCTATGCTTGCGATTTGTATCGGAATTGGGCATTTTTCGCCTACTTTGGCCGTCGAGCATTTGCTGCTGGATGTCGATGGCCGCTCGCAAAAGCTGTCGGGCAAGGTAGTGATTGAAGACTCCTCAGGTAGTCTGTTGCTGGAGACGGACGAAGGGGCACTGTGGCCGATCATGGCCGACACGATTCTCGACCGTTCTAGCGACAGCAAGCCGATGGTACCGCTTGATAAAAAACAACTGTCCCAGCGATTGCTGCAAGAAATGGGGCC
>JAJDEE010000219.1 GCA_029259975.1 Planctomycetota bacterium | reverse complement strand
TATCAAAATACCCTTGGCGCTCTTGGCGTCCTTGGCGGTAAAAAATAATTTTTTGGCATTGATCTTCCTGAGAAACCACAGTTCTTCCTTGTTTCTGGCCTTTGTGACGCTTAGGATGGATAGGTTTAGCGGGCGGCTGTTTCAGGCTAAAATAGCACGTAGTATTTTGATCCAATTTTATAGCTAGAGGTGTAGTTGTGGCGACTATCGAGAAGACGAAGAAGAAGACCCAAGGCGAGGTGACGACCGGAGCGGATATTGTGATCCAGTCGCTGGTGAATCTTGGCGTGAAGGTGATCTTTGCTTATCCGGGTGGTTGCAGTATGCCGCTGCATCAATCGCTGACACGTTTCAAAGATCGGCTGCGTACGATCCTGCCCCGTCACGAACAGGGTGGCGGTTTCGCGGCGCAGGGCGTTACACGCTCGACGGGTGAGGTTGGCGTTTGCATGGCGACTAGCGGTCCTGGCGCGACCAACTTGGTTACCGCGATTGCCGATGCCAAGCTTGACAGTATCGCGATGGTAGCGATTTCGGCGCAAGTGCCGGTCAAAGCGATCGGCTCCGACGCATTCCAAGAGACGCCGATCGTCGAAGTTTGCCGCGGAATCACCAAACATCATTATTTGGTTACCGACGTAAATGATTTGGCCCGCGTGGTCAAAGAGGCGTTTCTGATTGCCGCGACTGGCCGTCCTGGGCCGGTGCTGATCGACATTCCCAAAAGTGTGCAGCTCGATTCGTGTGTGCCCGACTACAACGCATCACTCGACCTGCCGGGCTATTCGTTCGAGGCTCCGCTGGCCAAGCCCGAGCAGATTAAGCAGATCGCCGCCGCGATTAAGTTGGCCAAGCGGCCGGTGATTTACGCCGGTGGCGGAATCGTTTTGGCCGAAGCGAGTGAGCAGCTACGCGAGTTGGTGAACAAGACCGGCATTCCGATCACCACGACAGTTATGGGCCTGGGAGCGTTTCCGGGGACCGACCCGCTGTCGCTCGATATGCTGGGCATGCACGGCTCGGTCTATGCCAACTACGCGGTCGACGAAGCTGACTTGCTGATTGCGTTGGGCGTGCGTTTCGACGATCGAGTGACGGGCAAGGTCGACGAATTCTGTAAGCATGGCAAAATCATTCACGTCGATATCGATGCATCCGAGCTGAATAAAAACAAGCAGGCACACATCCCCGTTTGCAGCGACGTGAAGTTCGTGCTGCAAGAGCTGAATAAGATTGTCGAGTCACCAGAGGATATATCTGGTTGGGTCGATCAGTGCATGACCTGGAAAAAGGACAACCCGTTTTCTTACGACGAAACGTACGATGGCATCACTCAGCAGCTGGCGATCGACACGCTGTGGAAGCTGACGATCAAGCAGGATCCGATCATCTCGGTCGGTGTGGGGCAACATCAAATGTGGGCTGCCCAGTATTTCAAATTCGACCAGCCACGTCGATGGCTCAGCAGCAGCGGCCTTGGCACGATGGGTTTCGGCTTGCCAGCCGCGATGGGCGTGCAGGCCGTTTTTCCCGATCGGCTGGTGATCGATATCGAGGGTGACGGAAGTTTCTTGATGAACATCCAGGAGATGGCCACCTGTGCCTGCGAAAAATTGCCCGTGAAGGTGTTGCTGGTCAACAACCAACACTTGGGCATGGTCGCGCAGTGGGAAGACCGATTCATGAAAGGCAATCGAGCGCACACTTACCTTGGTCCGATCGACCATCCCGAAGCGATAGGCAAAGGCGATGGTATTACGCCAGCCGAACGGTACCCAAACTTTGTGGAGATTTCGAAGGGTTTCGGTTGGGGTTCAAGCTACGTCCGCGAGAAGGCCGACTTGCAGGGCGCACTCGAAGAAATGATCAACCACGATGGTCCGTACTTGCTTGATGTGGAAGTGCCCTATCAAGAACACGTGCTGCCGATGATTCCCGGTGGAATGACGGTGAAAGAGATCATTAAAAAGTGACGTTTGAGCAGTACTCCCAGACGTTAGATCGCGTTTGTTGAACGGACATACAAAAGGCCGTCGAGCAGTTCGCTCGGCGGCCTTTTATTGGTATTGTCTTTGGTGTTGTCTTTAGTATGACTGCCATTGGTGTTTTTGGCAGTCGGCTTCGACAGCCGATTAACTGTCGTCGCCTTCGCCTTCGCCTTCTTCTGCGGCCTTCTTCTTTTTCTTCCTCATGACTAGCTTGCGAACGCGTACTTTGGCGAGGCCGAAGGGCGAATCGCCTTCTTGCCAGCGGTCAGACTCTTTGAGTTTTTCGAGCCGCTCAACACGGGTGAGTACACTGCGATTCGAGGATCCGCCCAGGCGAACCTTCAGGCTTTTGTCGATAGTCATGGTCCACTCCGGACGGGGGCAAATGTTGAAAGCAAAGGGTACTTTTTAGGGGCAATTTTAACGAATCGCCCATTGTACCGCGATTACAGAGCGTCTGCAATGCACGATTATTCGTGTTTTTGGATTGCTGGCCAGGAAGGTGTCGTACGATGATTGTAACTCCAGCCCGACGATCCTGGCGTACCTTGGCCAATTTCCCAATCTCTCCAGCTTCAGCAAGATTTGGGGTTGGCCATTAGCCAGTGCGGGCCAAAATCTACGAGTGCCGGCTGCGATCTTTGCCAATTCTCACGACCACTAGAGGCAACCCCATGACCGAGTATATACAAATCTCGACGACCACTTCAACGGTCGACGATGCCAAGGCGATTGCCTCGGGGTTGGTCGAGCAGCGGTTGGTGGCTTGTGTGCAGATTATTCCGCAGGTATGCAGTATTTATCGCTGGCAGGGAAAGGTCGAACAGGCGGACGAGTGGCTCTGTTTGGCGAAAACACACCGTTCGCTGCTGTCGCAGGTTGAAGCTGAGATTGGCCGGCTACATTCGTACGAATGCCCAGAGATTGTTGCGGTCTCGATCGAAGCAGGCAGTGCGGCGTATTTGAAATGGTTGGGCGAGCAGATCGATTTGAAATAGGGATAGTTCTTGTATTTCTGGACCTAGTTACCCAGCGAACTAAAATTCTGAAAGTTAAATTGCCCGTTCGCGAATTGCGGGAACAGGCTGTAGAGGCCGTTGGTGAAGAACTGGCTGATGACCTCGTCGGTGGCTTGGATCGGTGATTTTGGAATGACGACGATGTCGGAGTCGTTTAGCCAGATCTCGTCGGCAGGCACCGGGCGCCGTCCGTAGAGTGCGCCGCGGACATCGACCATCGTGGCCATGAGCCGCCAATCTTCGCCGCGGCGGAACACGACCACTTGGCGGAGATTTGCACCGACGTTCCAGCCGCCGGCTAGTGCGATGGACCCCATCAGCGTGGTCGGTCCATTCAAAGTAAACTGTCCTGGCTGTGCGACTTCGCCAAGGACGTACAAGAATCGGGGAGCCCGTTGTGTAAGCACAGGCGTGACAGCCACACCAGGAATTGTCACTGCGTAGCGGGCGTCGATCTCGTGCTTCAGTTCTTCGAGCGTAAGACCTTGGGCACGAACGGCACCGAGTCCCGGTACATAAATTTTGCCAGCCGGCGTGACCGTGACTTGCAGTTGCAAGCCGCCAACGCCTTGACGAGCATCGACCGAGGCAAGCAAGTCTTGCAATCTGGTATTGATTTGTACGGGCGTGACGGTGATGGCCGGGACTTTGTAGTACTTTTTGTAACGTTTTTCTAATTGTTGGCGCAGGCCATCGATCGTCATGCGGGCGGCGCGGACTTGGCCCAGCAGCGGCAGGCTGATTGATCCGTCGGGTTGGACGATGAGGGCGCGACCAATGTTGTCATTCTCGGGCGAATCGTCCGAGGCCGCTTGATTGTCACCAGTGAGTGACTCGACGCGAATTGTATCGCCGACTTGCAGTTCGTAGGGACGCGACGATTCTTCGCGCGTAAGCCGAAAGACGAAGGCGATTTGATCGTCAACGCGCAGTCGATAGGCTGGTACATGTGGCGTACGAGCATGGCCGACATATTCGCCTTGAGCGTAAGCTTGCCAATTGACGTTGTAGCCGCGTTGCTCCCAACCTACTTCGCCCCGTCCGCAGCCGGCGAGGCTGTCGACGGCCCAAATTGGGTGTGGCGCAGCGGGGTTGCAGCCGGACGAGCTTGCGCATTGGGTGCTCGTACACTGAGCATAACCAAAGTTTGGCCATGCACAGCATGCCAGTGCAATGGCAGCGGTTAATTTTATGACATTGGCAAGCTTCATGAAAACAGGCCTAGGTGTTTTTTTATCGATGGATTGGCGGTGCGACTTGGCGGCGACCTGGAATACGGATGCCTGGATTTGAGGCCCGTTCGGTTGCCGGCAGTTGGGCCGTGGTATATCGGGGTAATGGAGCGTTGCCCTGGGCGAACTGATTAGGCGAAACCCATTGCACGTTGTTTGTGCCGGTCGCGGCGGGGTTGACGTTGCTGAGGTAAACGCTGGTATTACCGCTGTCGACGACGAGGCGGTTTTGGGAGGTGAAGGTAAAGCCCACA
>JAJDEE010000218.1 GCA_029259975.1 Planctomycetota bacterium | reverse complement strand
AAGAAAATTTCGAGATATTCTTTGGCCTTATCCGTTGACCAGTCACGTTCAAGTGCCTCGATGTCTTCGACCCATAGTTCGGCCATGCCATCAAATGGCTCGACCAGTCCAGTACGCGGTCCAATTACAAGATTGCGAGCGTCGGTTTCCAGTGGCAGAACTTGAACGTATCGTTTTACGCCCAGCGTGGAAAACGCGTCCTCCGGAGCGGCCTGCGGATGTTTTTCACTCCAATAGGATTGAAACTCTTCTAGAGTCAGGCTCGGCAGGCGTCGCATTAGATAGCTAATTTTGAGCATATTCATTTCTCTAGTTCAGCGAGAACTTGTTCTGATTCGTCAAAAACAATTGGGTCGATGCTAATGATTCATGAGATGTGCGTCAATCTCCAAACAAAAGGCGGTTCGAGCCTGCGGTCATTCTCACCTACCGCACAAACCGTACGGATTAGCACTTGTCCTTCTCGGCAAATACTGGACATAAAAAACCCCGCTAGTTACGCTAACTAGCGGGGTCTTATACGAAACGCTCCTGAGAACTAAAGGGGGATTAGTGCCCACTCCCGGGAGTAGTAAGCCTACTCAAAGCCTCTGCTGGACCGAATGAACCGCTCTTTTGGCTTGGTGGATATTCCTCGAAGGTCTCGACGAATTTTGCTACTATTGTTTGGGCCGGCACGAATGTCCACATCTTGTCGGCATACCAACGGAAGTACATCTTTGATTCACGCATGAACCGCTCGAAGGGGTCCTGCCTTAGACTAATAACATAAGGCATGTTCACTGGACGCAACACAGAGTCAGCTAAGTTTCCTTCTTGGACTTGGAAGTGAATCTTCCAATCGTTGACTCGAACGGCGTTAAGATTGGCATTGTCATCGAAGTAGAATATCTCACGACGGGGGCCTTTGTCCTCATCGCCCCTAAAGAAAGGCATGAAGTTGTAACCATCGAGATGATTCTTGAACTTCTTGCCGTCAGCCTGATGGCCGGCGAGCAACTTCTCCTTGACATCGGGGTCTCCTGCCGCCGCCAAGAAAGTGGGCATCCAATCCTCGTGCGACATGATTTCATTGACAATACTCCCTGGCTTAACGACGCCCGGCCAGCGGACGACGCATGGAACTCGCATGCCGCCTTCCCAAGTTGTCCCCTTTTCTCCGTGAAAAGGTGTGCAGCCACCATCTGGCCAAGTCATTACCTCGGCACCGTTGTCCGTGGAAACGATAACAATTGTGTTATCGGCGATTCCAAGGTCGTCAAGCTTTTTTAGCAACTGACCTACTACCCAATCGAACTCGGCCATTCCGTCTGCATACAATCCATGCCCCGTTTTATCCTTCCACTCCTCGGAGAGGTGCGTGAAAACGTGCATTCGGGTCAGATTGTGCCACAAGAAAAACGGCTTATTCCCATCGTTAGAACGGTCGATGAAATCGAGCGAGTGCTTCAAGAGGTCTTTCTCAACATTTCTCATTCGTTCACGAGTCAATGGGCCGGTGTCCTCAATCGTCTGTTTTCCGACTTTGCCAAACCGTGGGTCGACTGTTGGGTCATCCTTGTCGCTTGCCCTACAGTGGAGCACACCCCGCGGACCAAATTGCTCGTAGAAAGTTTTACCGTTAGGGAGGACCTTATTCTTTGGATATTGCGGGTCCTCTGGCTCCTCTTCTGCATTCAAGTGATAAAGATTGCCATAGAATTCATCAAAGCCATGCACTGTCGGTAAATACTCGTTGCGGTCACCCAAGTGATTCTTTCCAATCTGGGCTGTCGCATAGCCATGCGGCTTGAGCAACTCGGCGATAGTCGGGTCTTTGTGTTGCATCCCCTGTTTGGCACCAGGCATTCCAACTTTGAGCAATCCCACACGAAATGGATGCTGGCCGGTGATGAATGAGGCACGACCAGCCGTGCAGCTTTGCTGTGCGTAGTAGTCGGTGAAACGAGCACCTTCACGGGCGACTCGGTCGATATTTGGTGTGCGACCGCCCATCATGCCCTGGTGGTAGCAGCTAAAGTTATTCCATCCGATGTCATCGCCCCAGATGACGAGAATATTGGGCTTGTCTGCTGCGTTCGCGACCGAAGTTAGCAAGCAGGCAAGAAGGCTGAAAACTAAGAAACTGCGTCTCATAAATGTCTCCTCTTTGATGCACAGAAGGGGGAATCAGCGGGAAGTCGCCACAATGGAACTTCTGCAGTGGATGAGTCGCACTGCCTCAGGAGCATAACATATTGTCGCCACCTGAGGCACTCACTTGCGTCGGATTTTTCGTCCAAAGCAGGTTGAGATACGTGGCATGGAAATGCCGGCGATGTATCTGCCTCATGGTTCTGGCAGATTTCCTGATATCAAAACGTCTGGACGCCGACTGAGCGTCGACAAAATTCCTCGAAAATACGCCAGACATTGCCAGTCGATCGTTCGCAGGATCCATGGTCAATGTATGCGAAAGTAAAAAATGCCTCTTGCCGAGAAAAAATGCGGCAGAAAGAACTGGCAATCTTGAGTCTAGAGCACATTTTCTACTTTAGAAGCGTACCACCTACGCGCTACCACGTGTTCATAGCGACCTTAGGTACTTCACCGCGTTGCTGATGTCTTCGATTGGCTGTCGTGAGTTGCGGCGCTCGATGGTCAGCCAATCTCTGTAGCCGTACTCTTCGAGCATTCCTAGCAGCTCGGGAAAGTCGGCCGTGCCGCGACCAAGCTCGACCTCGACGCCTTGACCGGCGGCCAAGTCGTGTACCCCGTCGGTTGCGTGAACGTGGGCAATGTACTGCCCGGCGATGCCGACGAACCCAGCAGGCGATTCGCCCTGAGCAATCAGCCGAGCTGGATGCAAATCGAGCGCCAGTGTTCCTGCGGGCAAGTCGGCCAGAAAATCGGCCAGCTGCTGCGCCGGCGCGGCCGTTTGCACAGCCAATCGCACGCCCAGTCGGTCGCCGTGGGTTGCCAAGCTTTGCATCGCCTCGACTAGCGTGGCCCGTTCGTTAGAGTTCTCGGCGACAGGTAGCGGTCCTAAATTGCTAATCAAAATACGCGCCCCTAGCCGTGACGCTAATTGCATTGCCGCCACAGTCGCCTCAAGGCGGGGTTGAAGATCGGTCGAATTCGAATACCCACGTCGGGTTGGGAATGCCACTGAACTAACCCGCAAATTCAGATCTGTCAGTATTTTCCGCAGTTGACGCAGGCCAGTGTCCGATAAATCCGTTGGTTTCAGCTCGCTGCGAGCATCAATTTGCACGCCATTGCAACCCAGGTTGGCTGCGGTGTGCAATGCTTTCTTGATGGGCTGCACAAAGCAGGCTGTCTGTGCCGCAATTTTGAAACTGATCACGAAAAAAAGTCCTCTCCATTCTTTAGGATAGTTTGACTACAACACATGCTCTCCGCCCTTACCACCTTGCTGATTTTAGCGTCTCTAGCCACTACGGCTAGTGATGAGCATCATGTCGACGCAGTCGAACTTTTCTCTTGCGATTTTAGTGACCAATGGGATCGCAATTATGATCATTGGCCCGATAAGTGGCAGCGGTTGAGGGGGCCAGAGTGGCCATCCTATGTCAATATTGAAATGGAGAGTGATGGCTCTTCTGACGCAGGGAGTTGCCTGACGATTGGTCTCAACGGCGGCGGTGCCTCGGTATCAAGTCCGGAGATCTCCGTGTCGGACAAGTTCAGCTACGTGGTCGAAGCCCGAATTCGCACCGCGAAATTGAAACATAGTCGTGCGCAGGTGCGCGTCGATTTCAGTGACGAGAGCGGTCAAGTGCTTGAATCCTACTCTAGCTCATGGTTCAGCAACAGTAACGACTGGACCAAGATTCATATTGGTCCTGTGAGCATCACCCACTCCGAAGTCCGGCATGCGAAAATTACTCTGCGCGTAGAACGAGGAGATCACGTCGATCTCGAGGGCAAAGTTTCTCTCGACGACGTTTGGATAGCTCGTTTGCCGCGGATGACCGTACGCACAAATAGTTCTTATAATGTTTACACAAACCTTCGTGGTGTGACGGTGACCTGCGAGCTATCTGGGATATTAGAAAAAGACCCAGATATTCATTTCGAGCTGCTTGATGCCAGCAGCCACCAGCTCAAAAACAAATCAATCCAACTCGAGGGTCGATTGATCACCGAGCGTATCAGCAAAGCATCTGACATCGTCGATACAAATAAATCGAGAGTCAAAGGGTACGAGGGCAGCACCGTCTGGTATCCACCGATCAAAGAATACGGTTTCTATCGGGTGAAGGTTTCGATGCAGACGAAGCGAGGCACCTTGGAACAGCGAGTGATTTCTCTGGCTGTAGTACCACCGATAAACAAAAATCCGCATGGCGAGTTCGGCTGGTCTCTGGCGGGCGACGACATTCCACTTTCATTTGAACAATTAGAAGAGCTGTTGCCTCGAATCGCTGTAAGCTGGATTAAGCTGCCTGTTTGGTACGGCGAATCCGAAGCTCATCGGGGCGAGCAGATCATCATTTTTGCCGAACGGTTGGCTGCAAAGGATATTGAAGTCGTCGGAGTGATCGATCGGCCTCCCAAGGAACTCGACTTGGGCAGACGAGTTACTGACGATGTAACGATTGCCGACTTGCTTTCGTCGGAAGACGAAGCGACTCCGACCTGGTTGCCGTCGCTCGACGCGGTATTGACACGGCTTTCGTTGCGAGTTCGGTGGTGGCAGCTCGGTGTCGATCATGACACGAGCTTTTCAGATTTCCAAAATTTAGAACAGGAAATTGGTAGCCTGCGTGCCCAACTCTTTCGTTTTGGACAAGATGTCCGGATAGGTCTTGGTTGGCCCTGGCAAGAAATGGCACGATACAACAAGGAAGCGACTTGGGATTTCCAGCAGTTTTCGGCTGCGCCTGCACTGACCGGCAAAGAAATCGCGACCTACCTAGCACTTCCGAAACGCAAGGGAGTCGCACGATGGGCAACAGTCGAACCACTGGAACGAACCTACTACGATCTAGAAACGCGTACCCGCGACCTCGTCGAGCAGATTCTCGCTGCTAAAATCCACGGGGCGGACGGCATTTTTATTGCAAAACCTTTTGATGAAGAACAAGGATTGATGGCCGAAGACGGTTCACCAGGCGAATTACTACTGCCATGGAGAACTACCGCATCGCTGCTAAGTGGATCAAAATACCTGGGGACACTCCGTCTGCCCCAGCGTAGCGAGAATCATCTCTTCGAAACTGCCGATGGCGAAGTGTTGATGGTCGTATGGAGTCGTCAGCCGCAGAAAGAAATTCTGTACCTGGGCGAGGAGGTTCGTGTTGTTGATGTTTGGGGACGTTCGACGACACCACAACAGCAAGATCATCGTCAAGTAATCGCATCAGATTCCTTGCCAAAATTTATTATTGGGCTGGATCCGCACGTCGCTAAGTGGCGTATGAATGCGCACCTCACTGAAGACCGCATTCCTAGCATCATGGGATACGAACATCCAAACGCCGTTAAAATCATGAATTCCTTCGAGCAGGGTGTTGGTGGATCGGTCGAGCTGATCGTGCCCGAAGGCTGGCAAGTCCTTCCCTACAAACTCAGCTTCAAACTCTCGGCCGACGAGCGCGCACGTCGCCCGTTTCATGTCGTTTTGCCATTTGACGCGAACAGCGGCGAAGCAACATTGCGGGCCGACTTTACTTTTACTGCGGATAAGGCTTACCGTTTTAGTGTTTACCGTGACATCAAAGTGGGTGACCAAGATATCGAATTGGAACTCCATACGCATATCAATGAAAAAGGTATGCTGGTCGTCGATCAGCGCATGATTAACCGTTCAGACGATTTCGTAGACTTCAAATGCCTATTGTATGCTCAGGGGCGCCGCACTCAGAAAATGCAAGTCTTTCGCCTAGGCAACAGCTACGACCTGCAAACCTACTTATTGCCGAATGGCCAAGAACTATTGGGCACAAAACTTTGGCTCCGCGCCGAAGAACTTGGCGGTACACGTGTGCTGAATCACCGAATTGCGGTGGAGCAGTAGGCGCTAGAGCATCACGTCCGAAGCGTATGGCTCATGCCGACGGCAATAGGAAGGAATACCATAATCGGCAACCAAGCCGCCAACGTTGGCCGTAGCAGACTGAGTCCGCCGAGTGACTGACAGGCAATCGTAGCTAACGTAAAAGCGATGGCTATCGAAAAACAAATGCCTATCGAGAGAAAGATATTGCGTTGCCGACGCGAGAACATCAGTGGCAGGCCAAGCATCAGTAGTGTTGTGTCGATTACTGGCTGCACCATTCGAGTATGGACCGCCACACGCACGTCTGCGCCCAGTTCGGTACTGGGTTTGCCCAGTTCGGCAATCAGCTCTAGAGTCGAAGCATACTTTTGCCATGCCGAACCGTTAGCCAATAACTGAAACGACATCTGCGAAACCACGAACGCCTGGCCAGGCTCAAGCCAGTTCGCATCGCGAGAGGTCAACACGACCGCTTGATCGTCGAGTTGCAATGATTTCCGCTGATCGATGCGGGATGGGGCAGTTACGCCTACCATCAAATATCCCGCAGGATGCAAGTCCGATGCTTCCAAAAAGTAGGCGTCCTCAGCAAAAAGCTGTTTGCCGTTTTCTGCCAGAGTCGGTGGAAGAATAAACCTCGGCTTCAGAATTCTGCGTTCGAGTGCAATCGTCTTTTTACCGTCAATCAAGATGTCTGTCAGGCTGTCAAAATGAGCTTCGAGATTTCGCGCCTCGGTACCACCTAGGTCTTTCGTGCTGCGATTGAGTTGATCGCGTATCTGGGGAATCAACCATTCCCGACTAGCAACTCCAAGCAAACTTACGACAACACCTGCTATGATCAACGGGCGAATGATACGGAACTTAGTGATCCCCGCCGCTAGCATGGCGGTCATTTCTTGATGCCGCTGCAGCCACGTAACGGTAAACATCGCAGAAATCATCGCTAACATGCCACTGGTGCGATCGAAAAACCCGATCGATTGATAGCCGTAGTACTCGGCAATGACCTTCAATAAACTACCCTCGCGCTCGGCTTGCGCCGAAAAACTGTTGAGATGCCCAAACAAATCGATCACCAAATAAAGCCCCATGAGGCTTAGAAAGCAAATCGCAAAGATTTGCACAAACTGCCGCAGCAGATAACGATCGAGAAGTTTCATGCGGAGTCGGGAGGTTTCTCAACAGGAACAGGGGGACGCAGAGAGTACCGAAGCGAGATTACTAGGGTCAAGAGAAAAACTTGGTAGCAATGCTATCATCGGATAGACTGGCATTCCGCCTGAATATTGTCCTCGAAAGGCCTCGTATGGCTCAGATCATTTCTCGCTGGTTGAAACGCATGACCGAGGGGACGGTCGACCTACTTTTCCCTGCCTCCTGCCTGGCGTGCTATGGCGAAATGCACGATGCGTCTGATCGCATCGGATT
>JAJDEE010000217.1 GCA_029259975.1 Planctomycetota bacterium | reverse complement strand
GGCGGCGGCGAGGCCGAAGGTGGTGTTGTTGGCGCGGCGGGTTGCTTCTTCGACGTCGCTGAATTTCATCACGCTCAGCACGGGGCCAAAGATTTCGTCGGTCGCGATCCGCATATCGTCCTCGACGCCGGTGAATAGTGTCGGCTCGATGAAATAGCCTTGATCGCCGTGACGTTTGCCACCGCTGACGCATTTTGCGCCGTCTGCTTTGCCGTACTCGACGTATTCCAAAATTTTGTCGAACTGTGCCTGATCGACCTGTGGACCTTGCTCGGTATTGGTATCGAACGGATCGCCGATGCGCCGCTGTTTGTTTTTCTCGATCAGCCGATCGATCACCTCGTCGTGGACGTTGTCTTCGACAAACAAACGGCTGCCGGCACAACAGCACTGGCCTTGGTTGAAAAAGAGCGCAAAATGCGCGCCCTCGACAGCCGCATCAAGATCGGCGTCGGCAAAGACCACGTTGGGACTCTTGCCGCCGAGTTCAAAGGTGAGCCGCTTCATCGTGTCGGTGGCAGCACGTTGAATAATTTTGGCAGTGCCCAACTCACCGGTGAAGGCAATCTTGTCGACGCCCGGATGTTTTACCAGGGCGGCGCCAGCTGTGGGGCCGTAACCTGGAACGACATTGATCACTCCATCTGGTATGCCCGCTTCTTGGGCCAGTTTTGCCATGCGTAGGCAAGACAGCGGCGTTTGCTCGGCGGGCTTCATCACGACTGTGCAACCCGCAGCTAGCGCAGGTCCCCATTTCCAAGCGGCCATCAACGCAGGAAAGTTCCACGGAATGATCTGACCGACGACGCCGACCGGCTCGCGGCGTGTGTAGCAAAAAAAGTCGCCATTGATCGGGATCGTATCGCCTTGGATTTTATCGGCCCAGCCAGCGTAGTAACGAATGCATTCGATCGCCAACGGAATGTCGGCGGCGCGCGCGTCACTAATCGGCTTGCCGTTATCGAGCGTTTCGAGCGCGGCTAGCTCGTCGGCATTTTGCTCGAGCAAGTCGGCAAATTTGTACATCAGCCGCCCGCGAGCACGGGCATCTAGTTGCGACCATTCGCCACCATCGAACTGCGCGCGGGCCGCGTCGACGGCGAGATCGATATCGGCTGCGTCGCCTTCGGCAACTTCGGCGATCACTTCTTCGGTCGCTGGGTGGAGTGTGTCAAAAGTTTTGCCGCTGGCGGCAGGGAGCCATTTGCCGCCAATGAAACAAAGCGTTTGGCGGATTTCGGGGCGAGCAATCTTCTGAGCGGTATTAGTATCGGCGATTGTGGCCATGCGTTTGACCTCCTAGTGAGAAAAGCAGGTGAACAGTGGAGTCTACCGATAGCCGCAACGCCTCGCAATGCAATACACGGACAGTAGCAGGCATTTATCGTATTCCGACTTGTTTTTTATGGTACTGCGGAAACTACCTAGTTATTGGGATTGCTGCGGAAGTCGGCTGGGCAAGGTCATTTAGCGGCGACGCGTCCTTACGAAAGACCACGCCATGATCGACTTCGACGAAGCCAAGCTGTTTGTAAAAAGCAATGGCCGCTTCGTTGGTTGACATCGTTTGGGCCTCGACGGTGCCGACTCCGCGGCGTCGTAGTAGTCGAAAGGCTTCGCACAACAGGTAAGTGGCGCAGCCGCGCCGTCTCCAATCAGGCTCGACATAGAGATCGCACATGCCGGCTGTGCAAACCCCCCAGCTTGCTGAAAGAGGTTGGACGTCCCAGAACGAGGTGGTCGCGACGACTTGTTGGCTGGCCTTGTCAGTGAGCTGAAAATAATCGCGCAGTTGGCTGCCCCAGACGCAGGCTTCCCACCAGTTGGCTGCGGGGGGATCGAGTGTTTCGCGAATGGCAGTGGAACGTCGGAGCTGGCGGACTTTGCGCGAGACCGAAGGGTGGAAATGTACGAGGTCGCATTGAAAGATCGAAACCTTGGCCGACTCGACGTAGTCGCGCCGAGCGCAGGCTTCGCAAAGCAGCTTGTTCGATCGCAACACGCCTGGGATTTCGCTACCGCCGTAGAGACCCAGGTAAAACGAATTGAGCGGCTTAATCCCACCGGCATAAATGACCGTCGCACCCTGGCTCCGTAAATACTCTTCGCTCGCAGCAAGTAATTCATCAGCAAGAGCTGCACTGTCCTTTTCGTCACGAACCATCAGCATGACCGTGGTGCCGATGCTTTTGTCGAGATCTGCGCCAGTTTCGTCAGGTCCAAAACCGGCGTGAACAAAACCAACCGGCACGTCATCGCGGGTAGCTACGATCAGCCCATTGCGGTCGAAGTGCATTTTAGAAAAGACCGCATGTTCCAAGAGCGGTGCCGACACAGGCTGCAACAGGCCACGCTGTGGGGGCTGACTACGCCAAATCTCGGCGATTTTTGGCGGGTCGGTATTGCGAAAGGGCCGAAAGCGAAGCACGACGTTTTTGCCGGGGCGGGATGCGGCGGGCAGGCGGACAGCCCCTCATTGTGACAGGTTTGGGTTGGTAAGCAAGGTGTGGTGGCGGAATGACCGAAGACCGCATGCCGAAGTCCGTATAACCGATGACGAAGATCTTGCAAAACTCCAGATTCGTCATTCGGGCTTTGTCATTCGGGCTTCGGTCATTCGGGCTTTGTCATTCAGTGTACCGCCCAGAATTGTGTAATTTTACACGC
>JAJDEE010000216.1 GCA_029259975.1 Planctomycetota bacterium | reverse complement strand
GAGGAATGCTTATCGCAATATCAAAGTCGCTTTCGCCAGCAGAACTACCCACCCTACAAAATCCTAAAGGTTTCGCCTAAAGGCGAGGGTTTTAGACCCACCGCAAGGACAATGAACCACGACGACACAACGGACACAACGTAAAAATTCGTTGTGTCCGTTGTGTCGTCGTGGTTTAATTTTGCGTTTCCGTCACGATCATGCAAATTCATTGACTTTGCAGTTGCTCCACAAAAAAAGCCGCCCCATGCCTGCGTAGGCTTTTGGGACGGCTTTTTGTGATTCTGGTTGGAGCCGGCGATTCTGGTTGGAGCCGCTTGAGGCTCCAATTCCAGGCGTTTTGTTAACGCTTGGAGAGTTAACGCTTGGAGAACTGTGTTCCTCGGCGTGCACCGTGGAGACCTGGCTTCTTACGTTCTTTCATGCGAGCGTCGCGAGTGAGGAAACTCTTCTCGCGGAGCTTTTCGTCGAGATCGCTATCGTGTTTGACCAAGGCACGGGCAATGCCCTGCATGCAGGCTCCCGCTTGACCAGTCGTACCGCCACCATGGCAACGAATAAGCACATCGACCGAGTCCCGGACTTCGCAGTGTAGCAGCGGAGAAAGAACCGCTTGGCGATCTTGTTCGACATTGAAAAATTCGTCTAGTTCACGCTTGTTGATCGTGATTTTTCCGCTACCAGCACGGATGCGTACCCGCGCTACAGAGGTTTTGCGACGACCGGTGCCGAGGGCTTCTTCCACGGTGACTGCCATAAACAAGGTTTCCTTATTTAAGCCTGCAAGGCTAGTTCGGTAGGTTCGGGTTGTTGTGCGGTATGCGGATGTTCGGAGCCAGCGTAAACCTTGAGCTTCGAGAGCATCGCTCGACCGAGCTTGTTCTTGGGAAGCATGCGGCGAACTGCCTCGGTGAGGATCAGCTCGGGCTTTTTTGCCTGTCGGTCAGCAGCCGAAATCGTTCGTTGGCGCGGGTAGCCAGTGTACCAAGCGTACTTTTTCTGCTCCCATTTGTTGCCGGTAAAGCGAATGTTTTCTACGTTCACCACGACGATGTAGTCGCCGGTGTCGACATGCGGCGTGTAGGTTGGGCGATGTTTGCCCATCAAGATCGTGGCAATCTCGCTCGCCAGCCGACCGACGATTTTGTCTGTAGCGTCGACAAGCAGCCATTTCTGCTCGACACTGCCACTTTTGGCCATGTAGGTTTTCATCTGTTTTCGTCCAAAAATCGGTGTTTCCGGCTTATTTCCCGGCTTATTTCCCCGGCTTATTTCAGGGAGGCCCTCAATGCGAGGACCACCCGTAGCAATCTAACCTGAGTGGCTATCGCCAGTGGTAGAGAATCAACCAATTTACAGGGCACAGGCCCGCTCAGCAAGGGTGGAAGTTCGCCGAAAGTGCTGCCGACAGCTCTCAACAAAGTCTCGCCGGCCGGCCCGCAGCAATTTTATGGGCTTTCGTCACTGTTGGGCTTGGCCTGTTCTCTATCGGACTTTTGGCGGCGAAGCTTGCCCTGCACCCTAATCAGCACAAACCCCCACAGTAACAAAAATCCGCCCGTCGTGGCGGCCACGACCCAGAGCTTGCGGAAATCGCCACTGTTGGCACTACCTGTAGCCCCATCTTCAGCCAAGCCAACAGGTGCCCAATACGCCCCTGCCGCCAGCAGCCCCATCCAGGCAATCAGTGCCCCAGCGATCAACGCTACGGGCAACCACTTCTGGTGTTTCTCGGTAGTCATTTTTAATGCGTGGGAGGTCGGAGGGCTTCAGGCGTACAAAGGAGGGTTTGCCACAAGAGATTAACCGACTGCGAGAACCTTGTCTCCCCTGTCGATTAGACCCCTGATCCTGGGCCGCTTCGATGTTACACTGGCGAAAGGCCATCTCTGAATTGCGCAGGAGTATTTACATGATCATTGGCGTTCCTTGTGAAATTAAATCCGACGAATACCGCGTCGCGATGTTGCCCGTAGGTGTCGAAGAGCTTACGCGTCGGGGGCATCAGGTGCTTGTCGAGGCAGGTGCCGGGCTAGGTTCGGGCTTGGCTGATCACGACTATTTGCAGCAAGGTTGCGAAATGGTCAGCGGGCCTGAAGAAATATTCGCCCGCGCTGACATGATTATCAAAGTCAAAGAACCGCAGCCGAGCGAATGGCCGTTGATTCGTGAGGGGCAAATTGTCTTCACCTATTTTCATTTTGCTGCCGACCGCGCGTTGACCGAGGCGATCTTAAAAACGGGGTGTTCGGCAGTCGCGTACGAAACGCTCTCGGACGACCGTGGACAGTTGCCGCTGTTGACGCCGATGAGCGAAGTCGCTGGACGCATGAGCGTGCAAGAGGGCGCGAAGTATCTGGAGCGTCCGCAGATGGGCCGCGGAATCTTGTTAGGCGGCGTGCCTGGTGTCGCGCCGGCGAATATCACGATTCTTGGTGGCGGTGTAGTTGGTGCCAACGCCGCAAAAATTGCCGCTGGCTTCAACGCCAATGTCGGCTTACTCGATATCAATATGGACCGCTTGCGTTATTTGGCCGACGTGATGCCGCCGAATGTCGACGTGCTGTACAGCGATCGTCACACGATTCGCGAACAGCTCGAGCGGGCCGACTTGGTGATTGGTGCCGTTTTGATACCTGGTGCGAAGGCGCCACGATTGATCGAACGCGAAGACCTCAAGCGTATGAAGCATGGCAGTGTGATTATCGACGTGGCGATCGACCAAGGCGGGTGCATCGAGACCAGTCGGCCGACATCGCACGCCGAGCCGACTTATGTGATCGACGATGTCGTCCATTACTGTGTGACCAACATGCCAGGAGCCGTGGGCAGGACCAGCACTTATGCGTTGTGCAACGTCACACTGCCCTGGGCGATCCAAATCGCTGAGTCCGGCATCGAAGCAGCAGCGAAAAAGCTGCCACCGGTGGCACGAGCGATCAATCTGCATGCCGGCGAAGTGACGAATCAAGCCGTTGCCGAAACGTTTGACCTTGCCTACTCTTCGCGTTTCGAATGCTGATCAATGGCCAATCGTGCAGAAACTCTCCGCTGGGAATGCGGCTCCAACCAAAATAACGTCGACGGACACTTGGTGCTGCTCGACCAAACGCGGTTGCCGGCCGAAATTATCGAGATCGATTGCCGGACGGTCGAGGATGTTTGGCAGGCGATTCGTCGGTTGGCGGTACGCGGTGCGCCGGCGATTGGGTGCGCTGCAGCATATGCGGTTTGTTTGAGTGCGGCGACTTTTGACACAGTTGAGCAAGCTTGCGATCATCTCGCTACGAGTCGCCCGACAGCGGTGAATTTGTTTTGGGCGCTGGATCGAATGCGCGAAGCGGGCAAGCGAGGGGCGACGTTGCCAGCGGGGGAATTCGCGGAACGAATGCTTGCGGAGGCGCAGGCCATTCATGAGGAGGATCGGCAAATGTGCGCCGACATCGGCCAGCATGGCGCCGACTTGTTGAGTGACTTGCCGATGGGTAGCGGGATTCTCACGCACTGCAATGCAGGCGCGCTAGCGACCGGCGGTGATGGGACGGCGCTGTCGGTAATTTTCGAATTAGCGCGGCGAGGGCGTCGACCGCACGTGTGGGTCGACGAAACGCGGCCGCTATTGCAAGGCGCGCGGCTGACGGTGTGGGAATTGATGCAGCGTGGCATCGACTGCACGCTCATCTGCGACTCGATGGCAGCGCAGGTGATGCGCGAAGGCCGCGTGCAGGCGGTTGTCACGGGTGCCGATCGAATCGCTGCCAACGGCGACGCCGCCAACAAAATTGGCACCTATGGCGTCGCGACGCTGGCGAAAGCTCATGGGATTCCGTTTTATATTGCCGCTCCCTCGAGTACGTTTGATCGTTCACTCGCAACGGGCGAAGCCATTCCAATCGAAGTGCGTGACTCCTTGGAAATCACACACGGCTTCGGCAGGGCAACCTCGCCAGCGGGCGTGACGGTCTACAATCCGGCGTTCGATGTCACGCCTGTCGGGCTGATTTCCGGCATCATCACCGAAGCTGGCGTCGTGCATCCTTCTTCCCGCTGCTAGCTCTGGCGCACGCGCTGTCTACCTCGCGAGCAAGGGTGTGTCTCATTCACAGACATAGTTTGCCACCCTGTAGGCTGGTTTTTCACTAAGGCAGGCAAGTTTTAACGAATCTGCGGTCGCCAGCGGTGTTGCGGATTTTTAGGCTGCTGATAAATGTGTTCCATTGGTGACCTACCTGCCGTCGAAACGGATTTGTAAGGATTGAGTTGCGTTCGCTACTTGATCAACTCAGAATCCACAGGCGTCGAACGAGTCGAAGCCTTGTACTCAGGACTACGGAGAGGTCAGTCTGATGAAATACGCAATTAAGTGGCTGGCGATCATGGCGATGGTGGCCAGTGGTGGATTAAGTGGCCAGACGCGGGCTGACGAAGGTCTCTATAGCAGCGTCGAACTGTTGTTCTTGTCGCCGAAGCTCAATGCTGTTGGCTTCAACAATATTTTCTACCTGGAAAGTCCGGCTGTTCCCCAGAGTGTCGATGGAAAAACGGGTTCGGACCTGGAATTTGCTCAGCGTGTGATCGTAGGCTACGAAGGCGACGAAGGTGGCGGTGTCCAGGTTCGCTGGTTCACTTACGATAATGACGCTGGCTACATCGGCAGTGGCAATGATTCAGTCAACGGTAATATTCCGATCATTGGTCAATTGAATTTCGATTTGGATGCGATCGATGCCGAACTTACGCAGCGTGGCAAATTCCGCGTCTGGGATTGGTTGGCGACAGCAGGTGCCCGTTATGCTCGCGTCGACATCCATAATAGTTCGAGCGGTGCGTTTGACTGGACCGGTTTCAACGACGCTGCTTGGTTCGGCTTAGCCGGTATGGAGTTTGAGGGAGCAGGCCCAACCGTATCGGTTCAGGGATCTCGGGAGATACTCTGGGAAGGTTTTGAGTTCTTTGGCAATGCTCGTACTGCGCTGCTCTACGGCGACCTTGAAGTCGATAGCATTTTCCGTGTCAACGGTGGACCGATAGTTATTTCCGACGTTTTCGCCCAGGTTTGGGAAGTCCAGGTAGGCGTTCGCATGGAACATGAATTTGACGTTTTCGACTTGGTCTGCGGCATCTTTTGGGAAGCCCAGCGATGGGAGAACGATTCGAACATCGGTGATTTTGCGCTACACGGATTCGGGGTAAAAACGGGCTTCGAGTATTAGGCTACGAACCCCGCAAATTTCGACAGTTGCTTTGACGGGGATGTTACTCACAAATAGGAGAGTGACATCCCCGTTTTGTGGTTGGCCTGTTAAAATGGAGGTGGACAAAAACCTTTATTAGACCTCGGAGCATCTCGTCGAACATGCCCTTACTTTTGCCTGTCCTCGTTTTCCTGCTGGCTTTGACTATCTCGCTGATCGTGATCCGCGTCGGCACGATGGCGTTGATGCTCACCGGGCTGTCGCGCGAAGCGGCCCGCTTTCAGTCGCACTCGGCATTTACGAGCGTAGGCTTTACCACTCGTGAATCGGAGGCGATCGTCGAACATCCCGTCCGGCGGCACTTGGTGATGGGGCTGATGACGCTTGGCAACATCGGCATGGCGACCGTGATCGCCACCCTCACCGCGACGTTGCTTAGCGAAAGTACCAGCGAACACTGGGGGATGAGCCTAGCAGTCTTGGCGGGAGGCGCATTGGTGCTCTGGCTGCTCGCGACGAGTTCTTGGGTCGAGCGCCAGCTCAATCGACCTATCGCGTTTGCGCTACGAAAGTTTTCAAAGCTCGATGTACGCGACTACGTTTCTCTGTTGGAGTTGTCGAGCGGTTTTTCGGTGTCTGAGATGCTCGTGGAGCCTGACGACTGGGTGGCAGGCAAGACGCTCGTGGAGTTGGGACTAGCCCGCGAGGGCGTATTGGTTTTGGGAATTCACCGTCACAATGGCATCTACCTGGGCGCCCCCTCGAGCAGCAATTGCATCGAAGCCAACGACACCTTAGTGATCTACGGACCGCTAGAGCGGCTCGAAGAACTTGATAGTCGATGTTGCGGAATCGAGGGTGAGAAAGCCCATCAAGTGGCGGCAGAGGAATACGATGAGTACTTGCTGGAATTAAAAAAGAAAGAGTTGTGAGATTCAGCAGTGCCAAAACAAGGGAAGAACGCTCATCTTCGCTCGCCCTTCTGTTCGACAGTCGGGCAGTTGAGAATTTACCTGTTGGCGAAAGAATTGCTTAAAAATCAACCACGACGACATGACGGGCACAACGTGGGTTTTACGTTGTGCCCGTCGTGCCGTTGTGGTTCACTTCTTGGTTTGTGGCAAAAATGAATGCCGGTTGGTGCAGGTAAATACCTATCTGCTGCTCACCTTAAATCGCGATCTTGGCGCAAAATCCTGCGTGCTGGTCCTTCTGAACGCGAAACAGTGACACACTGTTGTCACCCTGCAAGCAAAATCGCCACCTACTACCTCTTGTATCGGTGAGGATACAATGCAACCTAATTGACATTTCATTGGGAGAGATTCTCATGGCCAAACGTAGCAACCACTACGAGCTAGCATTCGAGGCTTACTTGCGTGACCAACGTATCGCCTACGTCGCGGTCAACGAGCAGCGGCGAAGCTTGACCGTCCACGGTTCGCTGAAAAACCTCGATTTTATTGTTTCACCTTCCGACAATGTTTCGTTGCTGATTGACGTGAAAGGGCGACAGTTTCCATCTGGAAACCACCACAAACAGTACTGGAAAAACTGGTCGACGTGGGACGATCTGCAAAGCATGGCGCGTTGGCAACAGAAAATGGGCAGCAGCAGTCGTGCTCTGCTGGTCTTTGCTTACGAGCTTGTCGGTACTCGCTCGCCCGTAGAGCTGGCCCAGCTCTACGAATTTCGCGACCGCTGGTACGCGTTCCTAGCCGTGCGGATCACCGACTATATCCAGTTTTCAAAGCAACTGTCAGCCCGCTGGCAGACGGTGGCAATGCCAACCCGCCTGTTTCGACAGGCCGCTTTTCCGATCGCAGATATCCTCGGAAATACGCCGGCGAAGGTACGTTCTTCGACATCTTGCGTCTCGGCGGTTGGCTCCGAGGCGATGGCCAATTAGAATGGAGATAGAATCAGCAGGTCAGCCGGTCGGGAAATCCCGCAGATGATCGTACACTCGCAGAAAGAACCAACTATGGCGTGGGCAATTATTCTACTCTGTTTCATCCTCGGCTCGTTGGTCGCTTTGCGACCTAGTGGACGTAAACAAGATTTTGTACGATCGAAAAATGCCGAAGATTGAGCCGACGATTATGCGGCCCGATGCACGGACTTTTTAGCGTTCGCTGCACCAAAAAATTCTGCCGCAGCTTGAATCACATGATCTTGTTCCTGCACAGTCAGCTCTGCGAAGATCGGCAGACTCAAGACTTCTGTGGTGGCCTGCTCGGTCACTGGCAGGCTTTCGGGCTTGTAACCCAGATAAGCAAAGCATTCCTGCAGGTGCAACGGAATCGGATAATAAATCGCCGAGCCGATTTTACGCTCCGACAAGTGCCGTTGAAAAGCGTCGCGTCGCTCCGCCGGAAGACGAACGGTGTACTGATTCCAAACGCTTTTACATCCGTCAGCTACCGAGGGGGTACTCAGCTGCTGGCCAAGCCCTACGCGAGCAAACTCGTTTGCGTAGCGTGCCGCATTGCGCTGTCGCCCCGCAGCCCAGCTATTGAGGTGGCCTAGTTTG
>JAJDEE010000215.1 GCA_029259975.1 Planctomycetota bacterium | reverse complement strand
ACGACCTTGCCAATCGACGAGCGCCCCGCCCGCTGCGCCAGGATTGTTGGCGTAGGCGTCGAGAACATATATCTGGCCATGGAAGTTCGCCTGATGAGCGCCTCGTCTTGCCTTGAGTGGCGCGATGGCAGTAACAACGCCTTGCAAAACACTGACCGCCTCGTCGCCGGTGGCGATGCCATAGAGATTGCTGAGTGCTAAGATGCGTTGACCTGGGACGGCGAGCTGCAGAGCAGCACTGCTTTTTAGGTCGAAGTGGGGGAGATGCTCTCCCTCAAGGGTGAGTTTTAGCAGTGCTAGTTCGGTAATGGGATCGCTTCCCAAAAACTCTGCCTGACATCTACGACCGTCATGGAGGATCACTGCTAAATCGTCGGTGTCGAGTACATAGCTGAGCACTGTCAGCACATGCCCTTCGGGCGAAATCAAAATACCTGTCTGGTAAGCTTCGAGCTGCCGCAACCCGCCTGCGCCAAAAATTTTGACGACTTTGGTTTGAGCTGTGCGGATGATTTGTTGAAGTTCAGTTGCGCTGGCTTTCGGAATGCCATTCGAGACGCTGCAAAAAATCGTCAGCAATAGGAACAAGATTCTCCACATCAGTTTTGCTCTCCTAACGAATCAGAACCGAATTGCCAGTCATCAATTTCTAATTCGAGGAACAGTTTTTCGCCGTGAAAAACTCGCCACTTGCGCGGCAACCGACGTCCCGACACTTGACCATAGTCGGAAAGCTGCAACTCGCAGGGGTCGGCCCCCGCACGCGATTGCATCACGATGCCAACCAAGTCGCCCGATTCGATGTCGAACTGAAAGCACGTTTCAATTCCCGCATAAATCCCCACGAGACAGTCCACCAGTTCGTCGGCGTGCCTGCTAGGTAGTTGCCCCTGATAGTAGACCTCGCCATACTTTCGCAGGCCTTTGTCGACGAGCCGCTGCCAGAGATGCAGCGTTAGCAGCAAGCCGCCTGACCCGGGCGGGCTTAGTTGCGTCGACAAGTCGCCGACAGCTTGGTTGCTAGCAAACAAGGCTCCCGATACGGCCGCCGGCAGATGAATTTTTGCCTGTTGTTGATCCATCTCGATCGTGACCTGCTCGCCAGCAATTCTCCAAGCAAACCCCGCCTGTTCTAGCACTTTTCGTCCTGCATAGCCTTCCCACAGCTGCATTTGCTTTTGCTCGTTGTACCAATAGTTGGCATAGCCGCGCTTTGCAACGAATCGTTTGGCAACAGCCGCCGGAAGTATTGGTTTCTTCTTGAGCAGGTCAGTGAGCCTCGGCTTTTGCTGAGGTTCTTGGTCGTTCGGCAGAGGCTTCTTGCCGCCGGGTGGCTCTTTGGGTTTCTGTTCTTGTTTCTGAACTAAATCGTAAAGCTGCGATTGATCGTGAACTCCGCTGAGTCGAACGGTTGCGTCGAAACTTCGTCCATCGCGACGATACGCGAGCGGTACGAGCCAGCCTCGCGGGAAAATCCCCAACGCATTCTTCAGTCGATTCGCGGTCGTGATCTCGCGATCAGCGAATCGAACGATTTGATCACCGTAACGCAGGCCGCGCCGATAGGCATCGCTGTCGTCAAGAATCTCGTCGACCTTGACTTGCCCTTCGTTCGTTGTCGAAACCGTGGCGCCCAGTGTCGCATGATCGACAATCCGGCCGCTTTTTAGATGTGGCAGGAAATGCTTGATTTGGTTGATCGAGATCGCATAGCCGACTCCAACATTCACGCGCCCACGCTTCTCGAACGAACCACGCCCATTGATGCCGATCAATTTGCCGTCGGCGGCAAACAGTGGACCGCCAGAGTTGCCCGGATTAATCGCGGCGTCGGTTTGAATGCAATCAGCGTACTCCAACAAGGTCCCCGCCGGATACTGATAACGGTGAACGCCCGAGACCATGCCGTACGCAATCGACGGTTTGAAGTCATTGGCCAACAAAAAGGGATTGCCAGAGGTGAAAACCCAATCGCCCACCACCACGCGATCGCTATCACCTAGCGGCGCGTGCGGAAAGTCGTCACGCCCCAACAGCTGAATCAACGCGACGTCGCCAACAGGGTCGATGCCGACGATCACCGCGTCGTAAACTTTGCCGTCTGTCATGCCGCACTTCATAGCCGTCCCGCAGGCCGCAGTTACATGAAAATTGGTCAAGGCAAATCCATCGGGCGAAATCACTACGCCCGAGCCGCCGCCTTGGCCACTGCCATCAAATACGGCAACGGTTGTCGCACCAGCACGCTGCATAAATTCGATACGCAGTTGCTCGGCCTGTAAGACTTCTTCAGCTGGCTTTGCCTGTGTAGGATTTTGTCGAATTCCGCACAGAGTTAGCAAAACAAAAACATAGACGCTAGTTTTTTTCATCGGATCACCCTCGCCTCTGCCAGGTGCAGTCTATCGCCAAAATCAAGATTCTTACCGTAGTCGACTACGATGCGTAGCTCGCGCGCGTCGCCCAGCTCGATATGAATGTCTGTCGGCGCTGCGCTGCCATCAATTTCACCTTGCCAGACCAAGCGGCGGTCGGCAAAGATTTCGAGCGTGACATTACCCTGGCTAGAAGTTTCGGGATCAATGCCTGCAATCGCTACAAAACGTCGCATTCCCTCGGGCAAACGATAGCGACTTTCAGTTCGGCTACGCATCGCCAATCCCTTGCTGTACGTTTTTAGTTCGCCTCGGTGTTCTTTCGACGCTTTTGCTGGCCATCGCAGCGCAAGGGCAGATCCCTCGAACGATTGGTCTGAGCGAGGTAGCCCATGGTGGCGGATCAGTTCCGCCGATGTTGGCAAATCGATTAGCGGCATCCAGCGCTGATCAATCGGTTTTAGGTCACTCAAATAAGCAATTTTTCCAACAGAGTAATCAGCGTCACGCAAGAGCCTTGAGGCAAAGGACAACACTAAGCCGCCGCTGGTACGCACACGTAGGTCTTGATCTTGCAGTGAAATCTCGGCTGCCGGCAATCTTGCTCCACCTTGTAAATTCAACCAGCAAACGGGCTCTTTCTTATTTTGCGAGTCAGCATGAAAGTAGGCCATCGCAGCAATCTTTGATCGTTTAACAGAAATCGACTCGCCATCCCAGATGAACTCAATTTGCTCTGGCAAAACAGTTGAAATGACGCCTGACAACTGATCGAACGAGGCTTTTTTTTTCTTGTGAACAACCAATAGATCGCCATCTAATTCGCGATCGATCTCGTCACGATCAGGAGCATCGGTTGAAAGTTGGACAAAAGCCACTTGTTCGGTCGAAATCGTAATCGGGTGCTCTGCGAGTGGCGTGTTGATCGTCGCCTGCCCTTGCTCGGCCACGTAAGCCAGATGTGGCAGTCGAGTGTTGTCTGTCAGCTCAAGAAAAGTCGCTTTGTAGGTTTTACTCGGACTGTTAGTTCGCCATTGCACGCGCAGCAGTTGCGGTGAGGCGATCGTGACGGTTTGATTTTCTGTTTGTAGCGTAAGTTCCGCAGCATTCCACGCAATCAACTCACCGCTGAGCTTCGTCCCGTCAATTTTTGTGACGACGAGGGACGCATCGGCTGCTAATGCCAGCAAAGGCAACCACACAGAGAGAACGATGGCGAAAAGTCCACTCGGCAAAAATTGTTGGCTGGTGTTTCGCATATTCAGTTATCGAGCAGGATTGGAGTTTGTTTCATCGGCCAGTTCACGGAAATACTGCTTGATCAATTCTCGATAATGGGCCGGAAATTCACGACCAACTTGCTGCAAAGCTTGCTCACGTTCTTTTGCAGGCAGGTCGCCCCAGCCCGACTGATTACCGATGTCGCGTTGTTCGACTTTCATAGGTGCTTGCATCGAAGGTAGCTGGCTGTCTTGCATCGGCTTGGAACTCTGCTGCCCGCTTGATTTGCCCGATTGTTGTTGCTGTTGTTGCT
>JAJDEE010000214.1 GCA_029259975.1 Planctomycetota bacterium | reverse complement strand
ACGGTCAGGCATGTTGCAGCCACTAGATAGAAGACCAAGGCTCCACGGCATTCCGCAGCATCAACGGCCAGCTTAAAGAGAAGCCAACCGCCAAACATCGTCGTGGGTATCAGCCACCAGCCAGCACTCGCCGGCAGTAGCTGCCAATCAATGAGATTTCCCAAGCTTCGAGCGGCCAATTCATGTCCGCCCACGACTGCGTTGATGCTCAACAACACGGTTGCCCAGCCGGCAGTGCGCCAGACTCGGTAGCGTCCTCGATAATCGTCAATCCGGTGCCGTCGTAATGAGAAGATCAAACGCGTATATCCCGCAATCAACAACAATATCGCTGCCGATGTCCAAGCGACGAATCGATTGGAAAAGGTCTCAGTAATTTCGGTCGGAGAAACCACTTGAACTAGGTCGCTCAGTGGTTTGGCGTAGTAAGCGGTCAGCTCGGCGACGGCACACACCGCTAGCCCGGTCAGAGCGATGAAGCAGAGAGTGCGAAAACGCCTTGGAACAAAGCTCGTCACCTGAGGATGATTTTCAATGTCAGCGCCAGCTCCGTAACGTGGCGTATCGGCTGGTTCGGTAGAGCTGAAAATTGTTGTTGTGCGCGCAGCGATGTTGCCAGAGGACAAGACTTCTTCGTTCAAGACGCGGCGTCGGCGTCCTACTCTAGTGGTGCTGCGTGCCATGTTGCCAATTTGTCTTTCATTCGACCTGTAAGATATCCAACCACCGATTGGCAGACTCCAGAGTCTGGGGAGTAAGCCGAAGCAGCAATACTTCCCGCATAATCGGATTCGGCATTTCGACCGTCCTAGCCAGCACGAAGCCCGCAGGACTACGGTTGTCCCGGCCAAGCAGACTTTAACGACTGACGCAAGTGGGGCGACTAAGCTGAGGCAAAGGGGGGCGAAAGCAGAGCAACGTTTTTGCCGACTTTGCTAGCAGAGAACTACCTAAATACTGCCAGCAGATTCCTGACGCACGTTTCAGTGACCTAGGTTTTAGTAGAGATTCGAGCACTTCCCAATGCGCGATTTCTGTTCCGAACACTCCGAACCCGCTACTTTTGACAGCCTAACTCCTTTTGACAGCTTAACTCTGTACCGATGACCGAACCCATCATTCCAAACATGCCGACGCCTGAGGCGACGATCGTAGTGCCTGAGGGCAAGTCTCCGCCTGTGGCGTTGCCACCTGTTGTGCCCTCACGCAGCCAGACGACACAGAACCGAGTCGCTGAGATCAGCTCCTTGTTAAATGCGTTGGAAGAAGCTGCCTCAGAAAGTGGTTTGTCGGCTTGTCCTCCCGAGGAGATTGCAACCGAAAAATGCCAACGCGACAATTTGCTGACCGAAGGTCGGCTTGGCATTGTTAACAGCTTGATGAAAGCGTTGCGTTTTAAGTCTCCTCACTCGGCAGCCCATTGCTTACGAGTTGCGCTAGGTTGCAGTTCGTGGGCTGAGCATGTGGGAATGGAAAAAAGAGATCGTGAAACACTCGAATTTGCGGCGTTGATGCACGACATCGGCAAGATTGGCACCTCAGAAAATCTACTGATCAACCCTAATCGACTGTCCCCCCAGGAGCTAGCATCGATCGGTCGAATCCGCGAGATGGGTCTTGAAATTCTCTCTAGCTGTTGTGGCGACGATCGCATTTTAGAAGCCGTTCGTTACGTAGGCGTTCGATTTGATAGTCAGCAGAGTACTCTTCCTCTTCAGGGAGTAAACATCCCGCTAGCCTCGCGGATGATTTCAATCGCCGATGCCTTTGATTCGATGACGACCGATCAGGTGTATCGCCCGGCCAAATCTCGCGAACGTGCGCTCAGCGAGTTGTTTGAGCAAGGCGGTTTTCAGTTCGACCACTCCCTGGTCAAGCAGTTTGCTGAGATGCTCTCGCAAAAACAATCTGCATTCACCGATCAAGCCTCGGAGCATTGGTTAGGAAAAAAAGTTGCTCCGCTGTCGCTACCTTGGGAAGAACCTTCTGCGCTTTCTGCATCGGTTTCAAGGGCATCTGACCCGATTGAACAAGGCCCAGTGAGGTCGTGGTTTGAGGATAAATTGATCAATGCCATGCACGACGGCGTGGTGTTTGTAAACGCTCAGGCAAAAATCACTCTGTGGAGCAAGGGAGCACAGCGTCTTACCGGTGTTACTGGCGAGGCGGCTATTGGACGCATATTCACCCCCAGCTTGCTCGACATGTGCTTGCAAACAGACCAGCCGATTTCTGACGATGCATGTCCTGTGGCTAAATCGCTCATCACAAACATGCAGGTGAAACGACGTGTGTTGGTCATGGGACGCCAGGGGCAACACGTTGCAATCGATCTGCATACGATCCCGGTCCACTCGCCTGACGGCAGAGTACAAGGTACCACGGTGCTGCTGCACGATGCACAGCCAGAAGCTTCGCTCGAAGAAAAATGCGAGGCGCTCAATGCCGAGGTGACCAAAGACCCTATGACCAAGGTTGCCAATCGGGCGGAATTCGACCGCATGTTGGCGCTGTTTATCGAGACGCACCAACAGGCCGGACAGCCGTGTAGTCTGATAATGTGCGATATTGATCGCTTCAAAATTATTAATGACACCCACGGCCATCAGGCAGGCGACGAGGCGATTATTTCGTTAGCCAATTTACTCAGCTCGCTCTGTCGTACTGGCGACCTCGTCGCTCGCTACGGGGGCGAGGAGTTTACCGTTATCTGTGCCGACTGTACCAATGCCGATGGCGCGGGACGAGCCGAGCAATTTCGTCGTAAGCTCTCAGAAGTGCAGCACGCCTGCCTCGGCAACAAACGAATCACCGCTAGTTTTGGTGTCACCGAACTTCAAGCAGGCGACACACCCGAAACAATGTTACGCCGATCGGATCGTGCACTACTCATGGCAAAGGAACAAGGTCGTAATCAAGTCGTTCAACTAGGTAATGGTATGGAAATTGAAACAAAGAAAAAACCATGGTGGAAATTTGCTAGTTTGCGCGCCCAGCCAGTTGTCGAAACAAGTTTGACCAGTGCCGTGCCGATTGATATCGCGATCGAAAAACTTCGCGGCTTTGTCTCGGACCATCAGGCGAAGATTGTTTCGACTCGTGAGAATTCGGTAGAGCTGGAAGTTTCTAGTGAGCATGTCTCCTATGATCGTCGCAAAGGCGATCACCACGTGATTTTTCATGTCGGAATGCAATTCTCCGAAATCCGCGTCGAGCGTTCCAATAATCTCGGCTTTGCTGCCGGAGAGTATGCCCATACGAAAGTCGATATCAAAATTCGCCCCAAACGATCGAATATCAACAAGCGGCGCAAAGCCGACATGGCCGATCGTGCTCGATTGATCCAACAAAGTATCAAGGCCTACCTGATGGCAAAAGAAAGCGAAGAGGTCAGTGCACAATTTACTCCGACAGTCAGCTAAATTGTCATCCCCTGC
Source organism: Planctomycetota bacterium (assembly GCA_029259975.1). Taxonomy (GTDB): domain Bacteria; phylum Planctomycetota; class Planctomycetia; order Pirellulales; family Lacipirellulaceae; genus Bythopirellula. Next base: position 2,253 of record JAJDEE010000214.1, on the reverse strand, counting down.
GAACTAACCACTCACCACCAACCCCCTTCCATCATCATGCGTAAAGATCTTTCAGAACCGCAACTTTGGCGAGACAGCGACCGACGTGACTCTCAGCGCAGCCAAGCTTGGGCGTCCAACCGCCCGAGGCACCAGCGGACAGAACTAGCCGCCGAAGCAGTCGATGCCGCCCTTGCCGAAACAGTGACTGAGGCCTCGACCAGCGAGCAATTCGCTACTTCCGATATTGTTGCTAGCCTTGCTAGTCAGCTTGACTTGCTCGAACAACAGCGTGAGCAGCTGCAGCGTTTGCTTGACCAAGCGCAAACTGAGCGGTGAATGGTGTCTAAACTCTTTGGCCGTGACGGCGTGGTTCGTTTGATAGTCCTAACGCTGGGTCTAAAACCCTCGTCTTTAGACGAATCCTTTAGGTTTTACTTTGTAGGGTGGGTAGTTCTGCTGGCGCATGGAGCGACGACATCGGGTAAAATCTATCCGCCAGCAGGTTTACCCACCTTTTTGGGCGGACTGAAAGGTGGGTGAACCTGTCGGCGGCAGAACGAATTGAAGTGGTTCGCTCAAGCAAGCCGACAGAACCTCCCACCCTACAAAAAACATTCTTTCTCGTGTGTGAAGGACTTTAGTCCGAAGCTCACGAAACTTCGGAACCTACCGGCTTCCAGCCGGTAGTAGCTGAGTGATTTTTGGCCAGAAAAGAGGACTTTGCACTCCTCTGGGCCATCTCTCAGGGCCAATTGCAACTCTCCTGCTGATACGATATCTTGGATTGAGAATATTGTATCCTGAATTTCTCCGCAAGAAATTTCCCCATATCGCAGGAACCCCTTTTGCAGGGGGCAAAGAGCCATGGCCTATTCCCTTCCCGACCTTCCCTACTCCTTCGATGCCCTTGAGCCGCACATAGATGCGAAAACGATGGAAATCCATCACGACAAGCATCACAACGCCTATGTCACCAAGGTGAACGGTGCCCTCGAGGGTGCCGGCGTCGCCGAGCAATCGATCGAATACTTGTGCCGCAACATCGACTCGGTCCCCGAAAACATTCGCGGCGCCGTTCGCAACAACGGTGGCGGCCACGCCAATCACTCTTTATTTTGGACGATTATGAGTGCCTCGGGTGGCGGCGAACCTGCGGGCGCACTGGCCGATGCGATCAGCAGCGAACTTGGAGGCTTCGGTAAGTTTAAGGAAGCGTTTAGTAACGCCGCCGCGACTCGTTTTGGTAGCGGTTGGGCATGGTTGAGCGTCACTGCCGAAGGCAAGCTCGTCGTCGAAAGCACGCCGAACCAAGACAACCCGTACATGTCTGGCAGCACGCCAATCTTGGGCCTTGATGTTTGGGAACACGCTTACTATCTCAACTATCAAAATCGCCGTCCCGACTACGTCGCTGCATTTTTCAACGTGATCGACTGGAATGCTGTCAGCGAGCGTTACGCTGCCGCCAAAAGCTGAGCGTTAAACCGTTCGTTAACTCATGAAGCCCTGGGCGCAAGCCGAGGGCTTTTTTTATGCGAGTGTAACCTGGTCGAGGGGAGCAGATTTACGGATCGATGACGGCGCGCGGCAACGCATGTCACACGCTGTAGATTTCTGCTTGATATGAGGTTACTCTTCCTCAACACCCTGCTCGTCCCCGTCAGCCATTTCAAGCTGCCGCATCTTGCGGTAAAGGTTCGAACGGTGCAGGCCTAGCCGCTTGGCTGCTTGGCTCATGTTTCCTTTGGTCGTGTCGATCATTTGTCGGATGTACTCTTGTTGAAACTGTCGCGTCGCGCCGGCGAGGCTCGAGCCGAGGTCGAAGCTGACGCCGTCGCCGTCGCCTTCGGTGTTGATAAACGCGAGATCCTCGGTCTCAATACGGTCGCCCGAGGAGAGATAGGCCAGCCGTTCGGTCATGTTGCGAAGCTCGCGGACGTTGCCGGGCCAGCGGTGGCTAAGGATGTTTTTTTTGGCGGCAGCCGATAGGCTCGGCGTGCGACGGCCCATGTTGCGACAGAAGGTTTCTAGAAAAAACTCGGCGAGTAGCAGCACGTCTTCGCCCCGTTCGCGCAGCGGCGGCAATTCGAGACTGACGACGTTGAGACGGAAAAAGAGGTCTTCGCGGAATTTTTTCTCGCGGACCATCTTGGCGAGATCTTGATTGGTGGCGGCGAGGATACGCACTTCGGTGTGGATTGAGGTCGAGCCGCCGACGCGGACGACCGTTTTGTCTTCGAGTACACGCAACAGCTTGGCTTGGCCACCGAG
>JAJDEE010000213.1 GCA_029259975.1 Planctomycetota bacterium | reverse complement strand
ATCGGCCGAACATGCTCGTCGAAATTGGGGCGTACAGGCAATTGAGCTAAGGCCGGACAAGAAAACCCGCATGCGAAAAGAAGCAACAAGCTTTGCAATCGTTGCCGTTGCATTATGTAATCGCTTCGTGTGGTGGAGGTGAATTTTCAAAGTGAGAAAAATCACCACAGAGGACGCAGAGAAACGCAGAGGAAGTTTGCAAATCAATCTCTGTGCTCCTCTGCGTCCTCTGTGGTATTAAGCATCTGGCGTGCCATCAAATCAAATCGAGCGGGCTTTGTTGTCGGTGGCGTTTGCTGCTGCAATCGGCGCAGACGCCGGTGATGATCAGCCGATGGCCTGTCACGCGAAAGGAATGCTCATTGGCCACGGCTGTGCGAAGCTTCTGTAAATCGCCGCTCTGAAACTCGATCAAACGGTCGCACATCGTGCAATGCAAATGGTCGTGCTGAGGGTAGCCATAGTCATGCTCGTAAACAGCCCGGCCTTTCAAGTTCATCCGTCGCAGCAGCCCGGCATCGACCAACTCGTTAAGCGTTCGATAAACGGTCGGGCGGCTGACTTTCGTGCCTTCGGGCTGCGTGGCGAGATTGATGATCAGCTCTTCGGCGTCAAAATGATCGTGCCGCTCGAAAACGTGATCGACCAAGATTCGCCGCTGTTGGGTGATTCGCTTCCCTTTGCTTTGCAGAAATTCCGCAAACCGCTCCTGCGGCGAGCTAGCCACTTCGACCGTACCAAGAGAAAAACCGTCGGACATTGTCACGTCACCTTCCCGAAAAGACCCAAAAACTTCTACACGCCCGTCGCACGCGGCTTGTCGCAACAAGCCCACACTTTCCATCTAATTGAGACAGTCCCGCCGTCGGGTGCAGCCAGAAAACCCAGGAAACAAGGACTACACCACCGATGCGTGCCTGCTATTGATTCTAATCGAAGCGAGGGCCAGTCTCAAGAGTGCCGCAAGAAGTAGGGGATTTGCAGCATTCAAACGAGACAATACCCGCCACATCGCATCGTCAATTCGTTTTCGTTACAATCTGGGCGTGCTTATTTGGATTTTCCTTGATAACACGCGTTACACCCGCTTATTTGGGAAATTTCCAAGTAATAACAAGTTCTGCATTCATAAAATGAGTATCAAAAGCTACTTGCCACTGCAATCCGCGTTACACGCTGGTGCCTTCATCGTTTTAGCTCTTGCCGTTGTCTTCCTCGTTGCGGCAATCGCTGGTTGGCGGGGGCCCTTCCGGAAAAAACGCTTAGTCAGATTCGCACTCTGCCTTGGCGCTGTTCCAATGTTTCCACTCATTCACGCGGCGCTCTTATATGGCGTGGTCTTTCCGTACGAGGCTCGCCAGGGAGAACGCCTGCGACAAGAACGTATCGACGCTGTTTCGTTCGTAAACATTGGTGACGCGGCGCCTTCCTTCTCTATCACCGATACCACTGGTGCCACGTTTATTCTAGATGATCTACGTGGGAAGGTAGCGTTGGTAAATTTCTTTGCAACATGGTGTGGACCATGCTTACTGGAATTACCACATATACAGGAGCTCTGGGACGACAATCGTGACAAAAGTGACTTCGCATTGATTGTCATCGGACGTGAAGAGACAAATGAATCCGTCACAGCGTTTCAGTCAAAGCACGCGTACTCATTCCCTATGGCATCGGACCCCGAACGATCAGTATATTCACTGTACGCAAAAGAAATTATTCCTCGCACCTACCTTGTGTCGCGGGACGGCAAGATATGTTTCGCGTCCACCGGGTTCTACGAAGAAGATATGGCAAAACTTCAAAGAGAACTGGGCAAGCAACTTCGATCAACTCAGTAAGCACGCTACCACGGACGAACCGAATGAATGCAGAACAAAAAGATGCACCCAAGCGGCGATGTCGTGCGTTTTCAAATGGACGATCACTCTTCGCCGCACATTGACCTTGGTCGTTCTGCAAATGACATCCATACAAATGGCAAAGCCCCATGAAACCAAGTGTCTATGTCGAAACCTCGATTCCGAGCTTTTACTTTGAGGTTCGTACTGAACCTGAAATGGTAGCTCGTCGCGAGTGGACCCGGCAATGGTGGGACAACCACTTCCGCGATTACGACGTTGTCAGCAGCGTGGCTGTCGAGGATGAACTTGCAACCGGTTCCTTTGGTGCCAGAGAGGACGCCCTTGGCCTCATTGCTGAGCTACCTCTACTCGACATCAACGAGTCTATCGCCGACTCGGTTGCAGCATATATCTCGCACCATGTCATGCCGAGCGACCCTGCCGGTGATGCTCTCCATTTAGCAATTGCTTCGTGGCACAAATGCGATTTTCTGCTAACATGGAACTGTCGGCACTTGGCTAACGCGAACAAGTTTGGCCACATTCGCCGAATCAACACTTTACTTGGCCTGTACGTTCCATCGTTGGTCACACCCCTTGAGCTACTTGGTCAAAAGCCATGAAACCCGATCCACCCATTGATGCGATCCGTGAAGTTCGCCACCGGATTTCGGCGTCAGTCGATCATGATCCAAAGCGACTGGTAGACTATTACCGGAAACTACAGAAACAGCATCAAGAACGCATCGTATCGCGTGGGGCACAAGACTCAACACCCGAACTCGCTCCTACCGCAGAACAATCGGAAGCCATGGAACCGTAAAAGGGCTTAAGGAAATACGTCGTCAATAGCCCTAGCCCAGCTCGTTCAGCAGCCCATCGAGCGCGCTGTCGAGCTTCTCAGCCGTTTCGTACGTGCCATTAGCGATTTCGCTGCGGACGCGGGCGACGAGGTCGGCGCGGATATCGCCGCTTTGGGCAACGTGGTCGGCAGCTTCGGCGGCGGCGGGCGAGATGTCCAACTGGTCGGACGGGCCGGCGGTCGAGTGACTCGACTTGGTACCGCTGGTGCGATTGGTGGAGTGGGGACCTTTCACGCCTTGGATACCGTGAATACTGGAGGGGCCTTGAATGTTCATGTGTGTTTTTCCCGAGTCGACGTCAATCGACGAGCCGGGCCTCTCGTTTCAAATAGGAAATGTATTTGTTGTTTTGGAATGGGCGGGAATTTACTCGTTGGTGTGTCTCTAGTTTTCTGCGCCGCATTCCATGTCTGTGTCTAAATGAAACGATTGACCTCGCGAGCGCAACTGCGAGAATAATGGTTTCATCGACGCGAAATACGACTTCCGTTGACCGATTCCTGCCAAGGGCCGGTCACTCACTCAGCAACCTCTGTAACAACTGTGCCAATCTTGCTCTGGCAGGAAGCACCAAAACGGGCCTCTAGCCAGCCGAGTTGTTGTATTTTCGCAACATCGTCAGCACCGGTTCGATCATCACAACGATTGTGCTGGCCAAGCTGCTCGCGACGTTCGCATCGCTTTGTCTTTTTGCAACTCATCTACTGGAGGTACGCACGAACAGGCGGCTCGGTTCGCTGCGGTCGCCACAACTGGACCGGCCAGCTAACAAATGGTACGAAGAGCAGACAATCGTGGTCAATATCGATTTTTACGCCAAAAAACTAGCACTGCTGGCATTGCGAGCGAAACTCGCGTCCACGTTGTGGGGTTTGTTAGTATGGAAAGACCGCGAGGCAGGAGAAATGCTAAGCCCTTTCTGACTGCTCTGCTAGCTAGTAAAGATAAATGAACCACGACGACACGACGGACACAACGAGTTTTTGCGTCGTGCTCGTCGTGTCGTCGTGGTTCAATTTCATGCTTCCGTCACAATCACGAAATCCCCTAGACCTTGCAGTTTGCCTGCCTGCGTGGCGCGTTTTCTTGCCAAAACCTGAGTCGAACAATCATGTCCAATTCAAAAATTTTCACTGCGTTGCTACTGCTTGCAATCCTTGCTCCAACCGCTAGGGCAGCCGAAAACGGGGAACTGTTCGGCCTGCTCGACCACAACCAGGACGGCTGGCTTGTCGAAAACGAACTTGAGTACCAGCACAGGCGGCTGTTCCAGCGACTGCTGCGGACCGCCGACATCGATCATGACGGTCGGCTGACGAGCGACGAATTTCAGGCGGGCCTCAAACCCAAACTACCTGCCAAACCGTTGGTCGAAAAGCAAGGCAGCGAACTGCCTGGTGCCGATGCCTTGCTGCTGATGCTCGCAAAAATGGACGCAAACAGCGACGGACGAATTGAAGAGAGAGAAGTCCCTGAGCCTCTGCTCGATATCTTCCACCGCGTCGAAGAGCGTCTGGGCGGCGAACCCGATGGCGTGCTCAACCGGCGCGAGTTGACCCAGGCGGGGCCTCGGCTCAGCCACATCGCGGGGCGCATCGCCGAGCGGATGAATCTCGACGTCGAGGTCGAACTGGCTTTGCTCACCGAAAAACAGTGGCAATCGGTACAGACTATGGTCGAGCCACGACCACGTGGCGAAGTTCTCGCCGATCCGCAGCGTGCCCGCGAGTTCTTCCAGCAGTTCGACACCAACGGCGATGGGCAGATCACCCTCGCCGAAGTCCCCGACCAATTTGCTCAGCGTTTTGAGCAGCTACTCAATCGAGCAGACCGCAACCATGATGATCAAGTGAGCGAGCAGGAGCTGATGGCCGTCTCTCGCCAGCTGCAAACTATGAATGCCAACCGCCCCTCGCCAGCCGAACTTCGCGCCGGCGTCGACCGCCTGCTCAAACAACACGATCGAAACGGCGACCAACAAATCAGCCGGCAAGAGGCGCCACGCCGCATGGCAGCTCGATTCGAGCAGATCGACCGCGATGGCAACGGCAGCCTCAATCGCGCCGAACTGTCCACCGTCGTGGAATTTCTCAGTCGAATTCGGCAACCCGAAGCCCGCCCGCAAGGCAAATCGCGTTCGCGAAGAATTCCTGAAAAGTGAACTAATCGCAGAAAAGCCTTTTTTCACCTCTCTGAGCGTTGCAAATCTTTTCGTTCTGAACCGCGAACCTAGTTGGCGTGTCCTGCGTAATGATCACAGACGCTGCGATCTGCTTTCCCGATAACTCCCCGTGGGATCGTTGGCGTGAGTGACATCACCTGGAAGCCATGTCGGCAGGAACACTAAGGAGGCAACATCATGACACCCCCGCAACCTCCCGCGCCGGCAAACCCACAGCGAGACTTGCCGGCAATCACCATCGAAGGGCACGCGTTGTTCGAGTTCAGCATGAAAATGAACCGCGCGCTCAAGCGGCTGGAAAGTCGCTTCAACGCCCGCGAAGTGGATCCCGTCCCCTTCCTGCGACGAACGTGGCAGCAGGCCCCGCGAAAACCTCGCTGAACTTCTCCAAGTTTGACTTTCGTAGCTTTTCGCCCGCGAATTACGCGAATAAGCGCGAATACGGTTTATTAGGCGAACGGCAAATGAGAATTTACCGTAGGATAGGCTTCCAGCCTGTCCGTGGTGCGTTGACCGACAGGCTGGAAGCCTATCCTACGGTAAAAACCTATCTGCCGCTCGCCTTACTTGTATCCGCGAGCTATTTCGTGATGAAAAAACAAAAACATCCGTCCTGCATTCGCGTCTATTCGCGTTATTCGCGGGCATTCCGAACATAGCTCTCTCTGTCAGCCCAGCCGCTTGCCAGTTATCATGAACGTCCGTTGACGATGTACGTGATAGCAATCTCTCTCTTAAAGCAGCAGATCACCATGCGAGTTTTATTGGCCAGCCCGCGCGGCTTCTGTGCGGGCGTAAATATGGCGATTGAGGCGCTGGAGCTGGCGCTGCGGACGTTGCCAACACCGATCTACGTCTACCACGAGATCGTCCACAACAAGCACGTCGTCGAAAATTTCCGGGGCCGTGGAGTCCTCTTTGTCGATGAACTGGCCGAAGTCCCCGCCGGGGCGACATTGCTATTTTCGGCGCACGGCGTCTCGCCTGAGATTCGGCAATCGGCTCGCGACCGCAATTTGCGGGCGATCGACGCGACTTGCCCGCTTGTAACCAAGGTGCATTTGGAAGCGATTAAGTACGCTGACCTTGGCTACACGATATTTTTGATCGGCCACGAAGGACACGACGAAGTGATCGGCACAATGGGCGAAGCGCCCGAGGCGATCGTGCTGGTCGAAGCACCCGAGGATGTCGACGGACTGCAAGTGGCCGACGAGTCGAAGCTTGCCTACTTGACGCAAACCACGCTGAGCGTCGACGACGCCAATCGCATCATCGACCGCCTGAAAGCACGCTTCCCGAAAATCACCGCGCCACCAAAAGCCGACATCTGTTACGCCACGCAAAACCGCCAAGAAGCCGTTGCCGTCTTAGCCGCCGAAGCCGATCTTACGCTCGTACTCGGCAGCCAGAACAGCTCGAACAGCCAACGCCTCGCCGAATTGTCGCGCGAGCGCGGCGTCTCCTCGCGACTCATCGATGGTCCCCAAGATATCGACCCCGCATGGTTCGAGGGCGTCGAAACAGTCCTCGTGACTGCGGGGGCAAGCGCCCCCGAGGTGGTCGTCAACGCGGTACTCGATTTACTGCGAGAGCAGTTCGACGCCACTATCGAGCCACGCACGCTCCGCCAAGAAGACGTGTCGTTTCAGCTGCCGCGAGAATTGCGTGCAGCGGCGGCAGACTGACTCTACTCGCCTCAGGCTGAGTCTGTGGTATAATTGCTATACGCCTCCAATTCAGTGAGCAATTATCCTTGTGTCCGACCATCAAAAAAAGCATATCCGAAAAGCTATTCGATATGCTGAAGATCAAGGTTGGAAAGTTGAAAAGGCTGGCCCCAGGGCGCACCTCTGGGGAACTTTGTGGTGTCCACTGCGAGGACGTGAGGGATGCAGAATTCGTGTAATGTCTACACCTCGGAATCCAGAAAGCCATGCAAGGTATATTGTCCGGCAAGTAGATCGCTGCCCTCACAGCTGACTAGTCCGTTGACGTTTAGGAGTATCAAATGAAAGATCATGAATTTACGTTGATTCTAAAAACTGATCCGAGCGACGATGTCGCAGATAAAATGTACGGGATCTTTCAAGACGGAACCTTGTCGGCAATCGCAGGCTTAGCCCAGATCGACTTTTCGCGGGAAGCCGACCAACTAGAAACCGCTATTCGCTCAGCAATCGCTGATGTTCGTTCAGCTGGTATCGAAGTCGAGCGAGTCGAACTTCAGCCAGAAGCTCTGTCTCCAGTCGGTTAGGCACGAACCAGCGTCCTATTCTTCCACGTCCATCCCCAGATTCTTCCACAAAAACGCCCAACGATCGGCGGCTGCGTCGATTCGTTTGCTCGTGGGTGTACCGGCGCCGTGGCCGGCGCGGGTTTCGATACGTAACAGAATCGGCGCGTCACCTGCTTGGGCATGTTGCAAGGCTGCCCCGAACTTAAAACTGTGCATCGGTACGACACGGTCGTCGGTGTCAGCCGTGCTGACCATTGTGGCAGGGTACTTGGCGCCTAGTTTTACGTTGTGGCAGGGCGAATAGGCGATCAATGCGCGGAACTCGTCGGCGTCGTCGACTGTGCCGTACTCGCCACGCCAAAAATGGCCGGCTGTAAAATGCTGGTAGCGAAGCATATCCATTACGCCGACTGCGGGTAAACAAGCGCCAAATAGCTCGGGACGCTGCGTCATCACCGCGCCAACCAGCAGCCCACCATTGCTACCGCCTTGAATGGCGAGTTTTTCGCTCGTGCAATAGTCTTCGGCGATCAGCCATTCGGCAGCGGCAATAAAATCGTCGAAGACGTTTTGCTTGTTGACCGTCTTGCCCGCTTTGTGCCACGCTTCGCCATATTCGCCACCGCCGCGCATATTTGCGACAGCCAACACGCCCCCTTGCTCCATCCACACAGCGCGCTCGATCGAAAAGCCGGGCGTAATCGAGATATTGAAGCCGCCATAGCCGTACAGCAGCGTTGGATTGGTGCCGTCGAGCGAGAGACCTTTGCGATGCGTCACGATGATCGGCACGCGTGTACCATCTTTGCTCTTGAAAAACGCCTGACGGACTTCGTATTGGTCCGTGTCGAAATCGACTTGCGGCGCGCGAATCTGTTCGGCTTTTCCCATTGTCAGATCGTAGCGAAAAATCGACGTCGGCGTTGCGTAGCTAGTAAACGAGAAAAATGTTTCGGTATCGGTCTGTTTGCCGCCAAATCCGCCGGCAGTGCCGATGCCTGGCAGCGCGACTTCACCTTGCGAAGAACCGTCGAGTCCGAACAGACGCACGCGTGACACGACGTCCTGCATGTAATTCACCACAAATTTCTCGGCAAGCAAACTGACTCCGCTCAACGTAGCCTCGCTGGCGGGGATGACTTCGCGCAGGTGATCCCGTCCTGGATTGGCGAGATCCATCGCGACGACTCGTTTGGTGGGAGCGTTGAGATCGGTCATAAAAAACAGCCGATCGCCGTCGTTGCCGACAAACTCAAACTCGCTATCAAAATCTTCGATCAGCGGCACCCACTCGGCGTCGACGGCAGCGTCTGCCGGCCGGTGCCAAACTTGGTTCTGAGGGTCGGTGCTTTCAGCAATCGACAACATGAGGTGACGATCGTCGTCGGACCGTTGCAACCAAAAACTCCACGTCGGATGATCGGGACGCTGGTAGACCAACTGGTCTGCCAACTGCTTGGTGCCCAGACGATGAAACATGCACATCGGGTCGGTCACTGACGACTGAAATTGCTGACCCTCTTTTGGCTCAGCATAGCGTGTGTAATAAAAACCTGAGCTATCGGCGTTCCAAACGATGTTTGCCCAACGTGTCCACAACAGCTTGTCGGATAGATCTTTGCCCGTCGCGATGTCCCTCACGTAGATCGTCGACCAGTCGGAACCCGACTCCTTGCGGGCATAGGCCAAGTAGTGGCCATCATCGCTCACCTTGGTGAGTCCAAGTGACTCCGTTCCGTCCGCAGTCCAGTTGTTTGGATCGACCAAGACTCGCCCGTCATCCGAGTAACTATCGGCAACGTAAAGCACCGAATGATTCTGCAAGCCGTCGTTTTTATAGAAAAAGTATTTGCCCGCTTTTTGTGACGGCACCGAAAATCGCTCGAAGTTCCACAACTTCGTCAGTCGCTCGCGAAACTTTTCGAGCGAGGGAAGTCGATCGAGATACGACCGCGCGTAGTCGCTTTGCTGCTGCGCCCAGGCGGCAACTTTTTCAGAGTTGCGAACATCTTCCTCTAGCCAA
>JAJDEE010000212.1 GCA_029259975.1 Planctomycetota bacterium | reverse complement strand
TCCATTTTCTTTTGATTGTAAATGTCTTCGGGAAAGACATACTCATTGACGGGGTTGCGCGGCGAGCCATGGACAAACAACCAAGGGTCGTTGCGGTGGACGCGCGGCAGCGTGCCTAAAAAGTCCCAACGACGATCGATTTGGTCGCGGTTGCCGTCGGAGTTTTCGAGCTGATCGCGAGTCCAAAAAATGGCCCGTTCTGCCCCGCTATTGAACCCTTCGGGGTCGAACATCGCCCCCTGGTCGTGGTTGCCAAGCAAGCAAACTTTCGTCTTCTCGATGACCAAGTCGAGGCATTCGCACGGATTGGGGCCGTAGCCAATGATATCGCCAAGGCAGAATATTTCTTCGACCTGCTGATCAGCAATATGTGCAAGCACCGACTGGAGCGCTTCGAGATTGCCGTGGATGTCGCTGATGACCGCGCGTTTCACCTGGAATTTGACCTATCGCTTTGGGATCACTAGATATATTTGTCGGTGACTAACTTGTCTGCCCAATGACGAGCATGATATTAGACCACCCTGAGCCAGCTAAAATACGGTAAGCTGAGCCATCAGCACGAAACTAACAGTCTAAGTCCCTCACAGATAAGGGTCAAGGACGACCAACGGACCCTGCTGGTCCAGGATAGAACAGAATTGCGAGTCTTAGCCATTGAAACGAGTGAGCGTGTCGGCTCGCTGGCCGTGCTTGAGTCGAGAGGCGAGCAAATCTCGAAGGTTCGTGGCGTATCGCTCCCCAGCGATCTACGATCGGCCCAATCGCTGTTGCCAACGATGGAGTCTCTGTTGGCGAAAGGTGACTGGAAACCGCAGCGACTTGATCTAATTTGCGTCACTACTGGGCCAGGATCGTTTACAGGCTTGAGGATCGGCGTGACCACAGCCAAAACGTTGGCCTACGCCATAAGTGCCGAATTGATCGGAGTGGACACTTTGACGACCATTGCCGCAGGAGTCACAACGCCTTACGAGCGATTATGGACGATCTTGGACGCTCAGCGGCAAGAGCTTTTCGTCGCGGATTTTGCACCTGATTGGCAAAGCCAACGCGGCAAGACTCCCGAGACACGAATTGTTGGTGTCGAGCAGTGGCTGCAGGAATTGGCGCCAGCGGATGTGGTAAGCGGACCACCGTTGCAAAAATTAAAAGATCGTTTGCCCGCCGGAGTGCGTGTCGCCGACACCCTGGAATGGAAGCCAAACGCAGAAGCCGTCGGACGGCTTGGCTGGGCGGCTTATCAATGTGGGCAGGCTGTCGACGCAGTGCAGCTAGTGCCGCGTTACTATCGAAAGAGCGCAGCGGAAGAAAAAGCAGAACGGAAGTAGCCCCCGGCTCTGCCGGGGGATTTGCAACTTGTTGTTTTGCACAATTTCTTTGCATAATCGCACCGCGGTTCATCCCCCGGCAGAGCCAGGGGCTATGTCATTCAAGGTTTCTTGTGCAGCAGCGACCGTTTGTTCGATATCTTCCGCAGTGTGTGCAGCCGAGACGAACAGCGCCTCGTACTGACTGCAGGGTAAATAAATCCCTCGGTCCATCATGCCCCAAAAGTATCGAGCATAAAGGTCGGTGTTGCATTGACTGGCAGCGCTCCAGTTGTCGACAGCGGTATCGTGGAAGAAAAGCGTAATCATGCTACCGACGCGGGCGAGGCTGTGCGAGATCTCGGCAGACTCTGCTGCTTCTCTGAGGCCGTCTTCTAGCTGCGCCGACAACGTTTCTAGCTTTCCGTAGGGCGGATCGTCTTTGAGAAGCTTTAAAGTGGCGCAGCCAGCAGCGGTGGCAAGCGGGTTGCCGCTGAGTGTGCCCGCTTGAAAGACTTCGCCCGCAGGCAAAATGTGATCCATCACATCGGCACGTCCACCATAAGCTCCGACAGGCAAACCGCCGCCGACAATTTTTCCTAACGTGGTGATATCTGGTTCTAGGCCCAAGAGTGATTGCGCGCCTGCAAAAGCGACTCGGAAACCGGTCATGACTTCGTCGCAAATCAGCAATGCGCCATGCTTGCGGGTGAGGCGTTGCAAAGTCTCGCAAAACGCTTCGCTCGGACGCACGACGCCCATGTTGCCGACGACAGGCTCGAAAATGACGCCAGCAATCTCTGCTCCGCGCGCAGCGAAAGTCTTTTCCAGAGCGGCGACATCATTGTATTCGAGGACGATCGTGTCTTGCGTGGTTCCTTGGGTCACGCCGGGCGAGCTGGGTACGCCCAGCGTTGCTGCCGCACTGCCGGCAGACACTAGCAAGCTGTCAACGTGGCCGTGATAGTTGCCAGCAAACTTGATCAACACGTCGCGCCCCGTGTATCCGCGGGCGAGGCGAATCGCGCTCATCGTCGCCTCGGTGCCAGAGTTGACCAAGCGTACCTTTTCAACCGACGCGACCGCGTCGATAATTCGCTCGGCCAGTTCGCTCTCCGCTTCGGTCGGCGCTCCATAGCTGGTGCCATGCTCCAAAGCATGTTTCAGCGCTGCAAGGACTGCCGGATGCCTGTGCCCCAAAATCATCGGCCCCCAGGAGCCGATGTAGTCGAGATAGCGATTGCCATCGATGTCGAACAAGTAAGCACCCTCAGCGCGGTCCACAAAAATCGGCGTGCCGCCCACAGCACCGAAAGCGCGAGCCGGGCTGTTGACGCCGCCAGGCATAAGCTGCTGGGCGCGAGCGAATGCGGCTTGACTGAGAATTAGGGTTGGTTTCGTTTTCTGCATCGAAAATTCGGTCTGTTGCTGGATTACCCTTTTGATGAGGAGACACGGTGTCCCCAAAAGCATAGGCAATCCAAGTACTAGCAGCAACAGGCCCGTTGGCTCTGGCACTGCCACCGAAGCAGGCAGAGAAGTTGCCCCAAAGTTGCGCTGCCTTTTTTCCCCTTTCTTGCTCCCTGTTTAGGATCGTTCGTAAAATAAGTGGCGGATTTTGATCTATAGCGGCAGGGCGCAAGCCCTCCGGTTTGCGACACCGGAGGGCTCGCGCCCTACCGCTAAAAGCATGTTTTGCGAGCGATACTTAGTGGTTTTCCAGTTACCGATAAGCCCATACTTCGTTATCTGACAGCACGCTGTAACGAAATCTTTTCAATCTCTTCATTGCTCCAATCTTCCTGGCTGCCGCACGTTTTCGCCCTGGCGATTCGTTAATCTATCACCCAAGTCTTGTCGGGCTAGCTCGCCCAGCTTTTTCAGACGTTCGACAACTTCAGGATGACGAGATGCAACATCCATGGTTTCGCCAACATCGTTCTTAAGATCAAACAGCGCCAGCGCAATGTTGTCATGGGAGTACCCCACAGGAATTCCACCACGGCCTCCAGGCTTGCCGGCAAGTGTTCGATACTTATGTGGAAAATGGAGCTTCCAACGTGGATCGCGAACCGCGCGGAGTTCACCCATTAAGTAGCAGTAAAATACCTCGTGTGGGCTGCGAGCGCCAGGCTCTGCAAACAGCAAGGGGCTAATGTCTTTGCCATCGATGATCCGATCGGTTGGTGTTTCAGCACCGATCAATTTGGCAATGGTTGGCAGCAAATCCATTGTGGTAGCCAGTTCGTCGCAAACGGTTCCTGCCGGAATACGACCAGGCCACTGCATGATGCATGGTTCCCGGTAGCCACCTTCGAACATTGTCCCCTTTCCTTCGCGGAGCGGGCTCGCGGAGCCGGCATGGTCACCATAGTTGAGCCATGGCCCATTGTCTGAAGTGAAGATCACCAACGTATCCTCCGACAAATCATTCTTCTTCAAGGTGTCGAGAATTTGTCCCACTGACCAATCGAGCTCCATAACCACGTCTCCGTAAAGTCCTGCACCACTCTTGCCAACGAAATCTTTGGAGGCAAAGATCGGTACGTGTACCATCGTGTGCGGCAGATACAGAAAAAAGGGTCGATCATGATTCCGGTTAATGAAGTCGACCGCGTGCTCCGTATACTGCTTGGTCAACAAGGCCTGGTCCTCGGCCGTGACATCGGCGTTAACAATGCGATTCCCTTCGAATAAGGGAAGGGCAGGGAATCTCTGGGGCTTGGCTGATAGAGGGTTGCCCGGCACTCCGGGATGTGGCCACATATCGTTGGAGTAGGGCAAGCCAAAGTATTCATCAAACCCGTGCTGCAGCGGCAAGAACGGCTGGTGATGTCCCAAGTGCCACTTCCCAAAAATTGCCGTGGCGTAGCCTTGCTGCTTGCAAAGCTCGGCGAGCGTGGTTTCGTTGGAATTGATTCCATGTTCTGAATCGGGAAACAGTGCGCCGAGAATACTCACTCGTCCAGGATAACAGCCAGTGAGCAATGCGGCGCGAGACGCCGAGCAAACTGCCGTCGCCGAGTGAAAGTCGGTGAACTTTCTGCCCTTCTGAGCCATGCGGTCTAAATTTTGCGTCTTGTAGTCTGCGGCCCCAAATGGGCCGATGTCGGCATAGCCCATGTCATCGATGAAGATGATGACGATGTTGGGGGGAGTGCTTTTTGCGGATGTCGTTTGCGCTACCAGCACGCTTGAGCTAGAGACTGAAAGAAACCATAGAACTATCGTGGTCGACTTAAAGATGGAATTCATGCCCGAAACCTCCGCTTCATGGTGTTGTTATTGCTGCTAATCCGCAAGCGGATTCTTCGGTCGTGATAACTTAGGATCGTTCGTAAAATAAGTGGCGGATTTTGATC
>JAJDEE010000211.1 GCA_029259975.1 Planctomycetota bacterium | reverse complement strand
TTTCGATGAGACCATGCTCATCAATGAGCTGACACTCGATGCTTTGGATCCATTTTCCAAGCAGCCCGATTATAAAAAGAGTGCGGTAGAAGTAATCAAAGTCTAACTCTCGCTGAATGTGAATAATAGTTCCTATGCCATCGTCCACGCACCATGACGACCACGTCCCGCAGAGGGCTGCTCCAGCAATACCCAACTCCGATGATTTTACGCAGCGGTCTACAACGCTCATGGTATTTGGACTGATCGGTATTGCTACGACGGGCTATTTCTTGGGACTTACCTCTCCCATGACAGCCAGCAGCGAGCAGCCTGTGGCGACAGTCGGGGATTTGCAGATCGAAGAGCATCTTCCTGCGTCCTCGGCGGCAATCCCCGCAACAGCCTACTCCGAGATGCCTGTTGTCCAAATCAGTGCTCGGCAGCAGCAGGCGACTCGGTTAACCATGCTGCAGCAAACCCCTTACAATATCAATGAAAAAATCGACGTGAACGAGACGGAGAAACTCGCTTCGCTCAGTGACCGCCAAACACGCCGAGCCTACGATGGGGCGCCTCCTACGGTTCCCCATCCGATCGATCAACTCGATTCGGTCGGTTGCATGGCTTGTCACGGCGAAGGGCTGCGTAGCAACAGCTTGCGAGCTGGTAAGATACCGCACCCGTTCTATGCTGGTTGCACACAATGTCATGTGGAACAACAGGCCCGTTTCGCCATTGTATCCGCAACATTTGAAAATACATTCGTCGGAGTTGCTGCGCCTACGCATGGTGGGCGGGCAGCGTCAGGGGCCTCGCCGGTAGTGCCACACACCACCTGGATGCGAGAGGCGTTAGAGAATAGGAATCCTGCCGTCGATTGGGTGCCGCCAGTGGTTCCACATACCACTTGGATGCGCAACGACTGCCTGAGTTGCCACGGACGCACCGCAGCGTCTGGGATGGAATCGTCGCACCCTTGGCGAGCCCATTGCTTGCAATGCCATGGCGAATCACCGCAGCAGAACCAATCAATGCTGAACGACGCTCCGAAGTTCTTACCGTCCCCTGCCATTGGGAATAGCCATGAGTAAACAGCAACCCCTGTTGTCGCGTCGCGATTGGTTCCGACTCCGGTCGCCGGCTTTAAAGCCGGCGACCGGGCCGTCTACATCGCAGCAACGGTTAGGAACCGAGCCGCCAGCTGGCTTCCAATCGATCGATGAACCGGTCAATCATGGCGGTGTTGATTTGTCGTCGCTGCCCCCCATGCACGAGGCAACACTGAATGCCCAGGAGGTTGCTGCTCTGCTAGATGATCTTGAGCAGTTCGCGACTGCGGTGCAATTGATTGCTCGCCGCGATGGGGGGGATGCCCCTGATCATTCCGCGCAACTCGGTTCTGCCGGTAAGCAGTTGCTTAGTGGCAACGTGCAAAAATTGCAGATCCGCTATCAATGGCAAAACGCCCATTGGATTGACACGCTCCAGAAGCAGCCCGGCGGCTTCCGACTGGTACGCATTCGCCACACACTATGAACGGGAAATGCTTCTCAAGTATGCGTAAACGCACGCCAGCATGCGAAAAGTGCTCACTTCGTGGCACGTTGCCGTGAAGCTGGACGATCAATGAGCTGGGCGGTCGATGGGATAGCAAGAGCACTGCTATCGCTTTGTAAGATTAATCTCCTAGCGTAGCGATTCCCGTAAACGCTTCACCTGCCGTGGGATATGGCAATCGCTACGCTAAGAGTTACGCTTGACCAGACGCTAGCTTGCATTGGTTTCTAAGAAATCCCTGCCGATATCTCTAGCATGTTTCCCCCTGTCTTGATGCACCGCAAAGGCTGAGCCTTCACTCGAGTCAGGTTATCCGGCTTGGCATGGTTTTTGCGGCAATAATGTGTACAGTTCGTTCGACTGTCGCACGTTCGCAGCTGTTTTCCTCGGAGGAATTTCCAGTGAAGCCCAGGCTTGGGCGGTGTCCGTGGTGGCGGAATCAGTGTTTGTACTCGTAACAGAAAGAATTTGAAATGTTTGATGCATTGTCACTCACCCGTAATTACACACAGAAAGTGGAGGTATGATTGTGAAGATCAGATTATTAGTATCATCTATGATGGCGTTGAGTTTGTTGATTTCCTTGGGGAGCGTGGTCCAGGCCCGTCCCGGCTACGGCGGGAACGCTGACAGCTGCAAGGGGTGCCACGGCACGGCTGGCAACGCGAATCGGCCAGACGCCTTGGAAGTGACCGGGGAAGGCTTATTGGACCTCGGAAATGGCAATCGCAACGATGGCAAAAACCGGGGTGAGATTCCGTTCTTTACCGTAGAACCAGGCGGGTCTATCGACCTCACCATGAATGTTCTCGACGGGACCGATGTCTACGCGGTGCAGATCAAACGCTTCGGTAAAGCGGCCGTATTGGGCCCTGCCGGTACGGACTTCCTGACTGGCTACGTGGACGACAGTGCCAGCACTTGGTATGGCCTGGAGCCGTCAACTGGTGCCGCAGACACGTTCTTCACCAGCATTCCTGCATTCGGCATTGGAACAGCCTGGGCAGGCGGACCTGTCGGCAATACGTTTACTTTGACCATCGATCCGGCTACGCCTGAGAACACGTACGACCTAGAATATGCCGTCGCTGGAAGGACAAATTCTTTTGTCAACTTCTACGGCGACAAGCATTTCTATGTGGTAGTGGCCAGTGCGGTTCCCGAACCGAGCACCCTGGCATTGCTAGGATTGTCCGGCCTGGGAGCCTGCTTCCTGAGAAGGCGACGTTAAAGCCGTCTAGCCTGGAAAGTCCGTGAGGGCTTTCCAGGGTTTTCCGTCTTGGCGTGGCCAGGGAATCCCCCTGGCCACGCAGTTTATCTTCGCACGTTGGGCATCCTGTCAGAGGTCGCTACGGATGCTGTAGTATTGAAATTCGTTCGAGTACTCGGCGTTGTTGCTCCAGAGGCGAAAAGCTTACCCGCCGACATGGTGGCAACACAGTGATTGGGCAGATTTCATGAGCATAGCCGGTCTGACAAGTTCAACGAGCTATCTGTTATTTAGTTCATGAAAGGACGATCCAATGACCCGGCACATGCGTTCGGTTCTCGCTATAGCTGCAGCAATTCTATTTGTGCCTGCCATGTCTCAGACTGCCAAAGGCACCCCACAAATTTCAGGCGGCATGCATTGTGCCGCGTGTCACTTCGAAGCGTCGCCCGATGTGTTGACTATCAATGGCGACTTATTGGCTGGTGGTTTGGAAACTTTTCAAATCGAGCCGGGCGAAACAGTCCAGTTTTCGTTTGATGTTACCGAACAAGCAGGTGTTTTTGAGGAATTCGAGTACATTTTGGGGGTCAATGGCCTTGAATTGTCTGGACTGAGCCCGCTATTGAATTCGACGTGGGAACACCGGTCTGCCGACCTCATATCTTATGTATTGGATGACGACTACGAGCGTAGCCGTCGTTTCACACTCGATGTGAAGGTCGACGAAGCGATGCCGCCTGGTGATTACTTTCTTTTAGCTGTCGTAGCGGGAGAGGGTGAAACCATACTGGCCTCCGGACAGAAGAGCGAAGTCAAGTGGTTCGACTCAAGCCCCTTTAAGCTACAGGTGGCGTCCGCGGCAGTTCCCGAGCCAACCACCGTGGGGTTACTGCTAACCTTTGCAGCCAGTTTCGCGGGATTGCGTCGTCGTCGCACGAAATAACTATTGAAAGGGTCTCTTAAAAATGGCCCAGGTGGGACTTGCGATGGCCCAAGATTGACGGATACCTGACGGGGGTAGGGTTTTGTAAATTGTGACCCCCAGTTTCAGCCGAGGTGCAACCCAGGTGTCAATAAACAGAAGCACGACCAGGGTAACCCCTGGCCGTGCCGAGTCGCAGACCCCGAGAAAGGTCTGATGGACTGTTTACGTCCGGATGGACTTAACGTCCTCTCTTGAGATAGAAAACCCCAAATCCGGCGAGACTCAGCAGCAACGTGCTCGGTTCGGGGACTTCGCTTAGCACAAGTGTTGTTTCCCCTCGGCCTGCGTGGATGGCGAAGCTACCACCGCTTCCATAGGCCCAGGAAATATCCACCGTCTTCGGGATCGTTGGAAAGGAGTAGTTGGCTCCAGCCTGGAGACCAGACAATTGCACGGTTCGTACTCCGGCACTCACAGTATTCGAGTCCACAGTGAGTGAATCAGCCAGCTGTCCGACCGGGCCAAAGCTGCCGAGTTCCCACTCCTCAACGACTGGTGCGGACGCCCCGCCCAAAGCAATAACCGAGTAGGTGGTTGGGCCGCCTGGATGAGTCAACGGTTCAAACCCGACACCAAACCAAACCGCTTCCGGCCCGGTCACTTCGAGCGAGACCGTATTCAAGACCGTGTCGATTGTCAGGTCGACCATCATGTCTTGGCCCGCATTCGTGATCTGCGAACCATTTAGAATTGTGGCGTTTGCAACGCCGCTGGCCAGAGTTGCGACCAAAAGAAGACTCAAAATCACATTATACTGTCTCATAGCAAACACTCCTCAAATAAGAACGCGGGGATGTACTACCCGCTTTTTGAACTGCCTCCAACTAAATGTATTTCTCGCTGATGCTACGTTGCATTGAACAAGCTGCGCCGATTTCAATAATCAAATCAAGAGGTGATTTCACCCCCTACGCAAGAGGCACGTTTCCAGACAAATTTAATTTTTCTTCCTGTGAATATTCATGCTCAATTAGTTAGACGCCTCCTCCGGTATGCACGGTGTTGTCTCACGGTGCTGTCTCCAAGTTGCGACCTGCGTCGAGCCCGACAGTATGTCGGTTTTGCACGGACGCGAAGAATGCCTAGCAAAGAAATCTGTAAAATGCCATGCCACAAGACGTGGCGAGCGGTTTGGCAAAATGCCGAACGGATTGAGGTCGTCAAAAGGGGGTTGGGCCCAGCAAGAGAATTCATCAACGGCAAGCTAGTTGGGAAACCCCGTAGGGAAACTTGCACCGCAAACCGACAACGAGATTTCTAACCGCTAACAGAACCAGCCTTGGAAAAGACCTTCCGAGCGGTAGAACATTAGGCAACCTCAGTGTTTCAAATGGCAGATTTCGTGGCAGCGGCCAATCAGAAAAATACGCGGCAGCCGCACGCCACCAACCCCTTCTACACTAGCAACTCCAACACGGTGAATCAAGTCTCTTTCTATAAAAAAGATTGATGACGCGCGAAGTAGCGTTTCGCCAAATCCCTAGATGAGTGAAAGACCCTGATCGGTGCATGGCGACTTCTAAATCGTGCGAATACGCACACTTCGGTATGCTCACTAGAGCACAAAGGCTTGATGTTCCGCTTGCTATAGTTTCAACGCGGCTCTACCTGCAAGTGTTTTATGGTTTGGGACTGAATCGTGGGGTGGGGCGAAAGCGTTTCGCTGCCGTGCAGCATGCTCAGAAAACTGCGTTTACCCCCGTCAAAAACATATTGGCTGTGCCGCTATTCCTATCTTGCGACTTATCTTCGTAGTCGAAGAACTGGTAGCGAAAATAGAAGTCCATGCCGCTGTGAAGCTGGTAATCGAGGCCCGCATTCCAGTGCGTAGTTTCCGCCAGCACGTTGGAGAATTGAGATAAATCAAACGGAATTGCCGGCGCCGAAAATCCGTTGCTACCACGAACAAACTCGAAGCCTCCCGATAAGGTCAGACGATCGCTCCAGGCGTAGGTCGTACCGAGATTTATCACGTCACTCCGTCCCCTATAGTTCCAGGTCGAAGTAACTGCGTCGCTGAGGCCGCCGAGCGTAACATCTTGGTCGATCCAATTGGAAAAGAAAGCCATGCCGCCTGAGAACGTCCAGCGAGGCTCCGGTGCATACCAGGCCGTAACGACGATCGGATAGTCATTTTCCCGGAAGTTGCTGACTTCCGATGTGTTCCATCGATTCTCAAAACCAAAGGTGCCAGTCAGCAGGAAATTGTCTGCCGGCGTCCAGGTACCACCAATTTCGACGAGGTGCTCCTCTGTCGGAAGGCTTGTATTGGTCTCTCCATTCTTGGCTATTCCAAAGAGCGGATCGTCGACGAAACCGAGGCGATAGCGAGCATGGGATTCAATTGCAGAAGTCCACTTCATTGAGGCACGAATGTTCGCCAGATTGGCCGTCGTTTGAGACTGGTTCACCGTGACCGCATTTTCGGAAAAAATGGCATTTTCTCGCGCGAGTCCACGGTATTCGTAACCTCCTGACAGTCTCAGGCCACGTCGCCACGAGCCGTCGTCGTAGAACGGTCGCCAGCGGCCTTTGAGACCGGCGGTGGTTTGGTCATAGTTGATCGGAGCGCGTAGGTCTCCCACTTTTTCTTCCGGTAACAGAACAGCCGGAATCTGACCGGTTTGAACATTCTTCTTAGCAAACCCGGTCAGCGAACTACTCGCACCCTGCCGCAGCGTCGTTCGCACATCGAAGCCCGACAATCGGCGGTTGGTGTTGCGATTTTTGTTTTTCGTGTTGCCGGTGTAATAGCTGGAATAGACATCCCAATTGGGTAACAGCAATACGTTGGACCTGAAACGGTCGATTTGGGTAAAGTTCTCTGGAACCACGGCATACGGCAGGTCTCCGCTAATGAACCCACCACTGTTATTGAAAGAGCGACTCGTGATTTGATCGCTCTGGTCAAACGCCCTCATGGTCCGGGCGTATTCGATCGTTGCTGATCCCAGCGTAGCTTCAAGGGCCGGTGCGATCTCTGTGGTGATCCAATCGATTTTCTGACGTTGGGTCAGCACATGGCAGGAGATGCCAAACACGGGATTTCCATTGATATCCGTACCGCCGGGATGATTGAAGCAGTGCCCCACCGAGTTCACCTGTCGCTCGCCCTTTTTTCGCATTCCCCAGATGCCAAGCCGCCATTTGAGGTTCTCCGTCAGCTTGCCCTTGAAGTTTGCTTTGAGCTCCTGTACGCGGATCGCGTAATTCTCGCCTGCGTTGAGGTCGTCTTTGGTAACGATGATTCCGCCGGGCGGCTGTTGCTGAGAATCAGTTATTCCATCCAAAGGGTCGTGATCGAGTCTCCGCAAGAAGCGCTGATACTCGATATCCGCCGAAAGTCTCGGGCCGAAATAACGTAAGCCGGCATCTGTGCCTTCGGAGTCCAACCCGGTGGCAGTGAAGTCGACCGTTTTACGCCCGTCGGTGTAAAGTCCGTCTGCGTCCCAAAATTCCGACGATTGCAGGCTTTGGTACTCCCCAGTTTTCGTCTTGCTACCGTCACTCGAGGTGCTCCACAAACCGCCTCGTAGTGCTAGGCCCAATGGGGCGGGGCGAGAATGGTAAGTACGAAACGGCCTTGCTGGAACGTTGGCTGAGCTACCCGCCTCTGAATAGTCCACACAATAGGTAGCCGTTCGTACGTCGATATCGTAGTTCGAGGCCAATCTTTCGAATTCCTCCGTCAGCACCCTGTCAATCTGGGTAGCTACCGGTTCTCCTATGTTGGCAATAGTTTGCGACGAGTAGAAAGAAGCACGCTGCGAGCTTTCCGTTCCCTCCGCGACCGACGACGACTGCTCTGGTTCGTCGTTAGCAGAGCTGGCTGACGTGGTAGGCCAGTCGGAGCTGGCTGCTGGCAATGAGGATTGCGGAAACTGGATCTCTAGCGCAGACGTCACGCGAGAACCTGGCAGGCCTGTTGTTTCGGCGCCAACAGCCCCAGCGAGCAACGCTTGGATCGTCGCAATAATAATGACACGCTTCTGAAACATTCCCCTCCCCCTCCCCCGAAACTTCTCTTGACCGTGCTGCGCTGATGGTGGCAGCGTGGTTTTTTTGCATTCTCGTTTACCTTAGCAACGCACCGGCTCGGTGCTGCGAAGGATGATCGCTGCCGTGAATCTGATCGTGGCACTGGGTACAGTCGCTGTAATACGCTGAACGGAGTGCGGGATTGCTGTCAATGTCGGCCACCGGCAAGCCAAAGTGATCGCCCGCGGTTGGATCAACTCGGTGCCCCGTATGGCAGCGCAAGCACAAGAATGCAGGCGGCTGCCGCAGTAGGTTATTAGCGACGGTGCCATGCGGCTCGTGGCAGATAGAGCAATCCTCCGTCACTGGTGGATGTTCATACGCGAAGGGGCCCTGTTTGTCCGCGTGGCATTTGTAGCAAACTAGGTTCAATGTTGGCTCTTTGAGGTTTCCTTCGGCTTGGCCATGCGCGTCGTGGCAATCTGAGCAAGTGACCTTTCCTTCTTTGATTGGGTGATGCGAAGGCAAACCAGTGAGTCCCAGGATTTTGGGATGGCACTTGTAACATGCTTCGGGTTCGTTAACCGACATTGGGAGCCGCTCAGGTCGCTTCACCGACGTGTGGCTGATGTTCACAACACGCTGGACGCTCGTGTTGGGATGTGGGTTATGGCAGTCGGTACACGCAACACTAGCCAAATCATGCGTCGAAGAGTGCCAGGCCGCGTTCGGTGATGTACCGTCATGGCATTCAAGACAGAGTTCTTTTCTTGAGGAGGGCATCACATTGCCGTGGGCATCGTGGCATGAAGTGCAATTCAAACTGTTGGGCCCGTGAATCTGATGAGGATGGGCAACCTCCTCGAGTTCATGCTTGTCGCCGTGGCACTGGTAACACACTTCGGGAGCGATGGCCCCCAAGTGGTTTGAGGTACCGCGGAGCGAGGGCAGACTTTTCTTTCGTTCGAGTTCTGCTTCTTCCTCGGCCGAAAGCGTACTCACGAGCTGGATGCGCCAGTCCTTGGGAAACGATTCGATGGCAATTGAGGATGGGGTTAACTTTGGCGTGCCAGTCGGGACGTTGTAATGGTTCTTCCTATGGCAATCGGTACAAGCAACCCCCTGGTGTGCATGCACCGACCGGCGCCACTCATGTCCCGGTGCACAAGCGTCTTGCTCATGGCACTTGGCGCACACTTCTGAACGTTGAGCAGGTGTCATCCTGCTGAAACTGAGTATCGCTCCCGGGTCTTTGCCTCGCGATTCTAAATGTCGGCTCGCTGGGCCGTGGCAAGCTTCACAACTCTCTCTCCGGTGGACGTTACTTTCAAACTCATGGACATAAGTATCATGACAAACTGCGCAGAGTCTGTCGTTGTTCACATACTCTCCACCAGGGATCGTGGGTAGCTCAACCTTCAAAGAAGGCAATTTTTCCGCTTCCCAGGATTCATTAGCCCTTGGCCAGCCCGAGTCAACTCGTGCTAATTCGGTGTGAGTAGCGTCATTCATCGATTTACAGGACACGACAAAGGAAATCAGAAACCATACACCTCCCAGCCCACCATAAACCGACACCTTGCTACGCCGGTACCACTTCGTGTTGTGAGCCTCATCATGCATCGTTAGACTTTCAGCACCGGAGGACTGGTTCCGCCCAGTGAACTTTTCCGTCCTGCTGGGCAGACTGGTAAAGCTTTAAGGGTTATATTGATATTTCGCCCGCCTTGGATGCGAGCTTCAGTAATTTCGAAAAATTGGAGATAAACCTGTGGTTGATCTCCTGTTTGGGTAGTCTGAAGGGACTGCGGGATATGCTGGCAAGGCGTACGGTCTGTAGAGAGCCAAAGACCTAGTTGGTTGGGCTTGTCACCCGCTCCTGAAGTGGCGGTGGATTCCTCAATTCGGCTTGCTAGCAGTCCATGGCAGCTCTGTTGAGCCCATTTTAAATTGTCGCAATGAATTAGGCGTTTGCCTCATGACTAATACAGACCAGGCTAAATTGCCGCAAGGCTTGTTTCTAATGCGGTCTTCTGAGGGGTGCAGGAACGGGCTTCTTGTGATCGGTGGCTTTGCTGATTTGGATTTCAGATTTTGGGCGTGTTTGGTAGGGTGAGGCCATGATTTGGGGTACTTGGTTTAACTGGAGGAGAAACTAGCATGGGCACGGAAGCTCAACAGGCCGTTGTTTTGGACGACGAGGTACAGAAAAAGTTGGAGGATTGCGTGGCAGCTGCGCCAGCCCTGCGAGGGGGCTGACGGGCCTACCTGAACACTTCTTAAACAACCCCGTTAGCTGTCCAAACGTTGGGGTCCACTTCAGGTGCCGCCGCCGGTTGATCTGCCAACGTAGCTACGCTACGTTGGCAAAAGCGTGAGGCCACGTTTTAACAATGGATGGGACATCCCCTGCGAGATTTCGGGGGTCTGCTCAAGTTCACCTTTAGCGACAAAAGAACTCGCTGACTATACTGGAGTTTCAGTCTTCAATAATCTGGAACGGAATCTCAATGAGATTTCTGAACTACTGCTTGACTAACGCTAGGTTTGGATACGGGGGATAAATGGTCGATGGGCTTAAATTTGGTGCAGGACGGTTTGTTAGCCCAGCGTGAAGTTTTTTTCCACCAAGCCAGCCGGCAAAGCCACTGGCGATGCAACGATGAGGGTCGTATCGGCCAATTCAGATAATACTTTGCAAACAATCGCTTGCGCCTGCTCGTCTAAATCGGCCAACGGCTCGTCGAGCAATAACAGTTGTGGCCGCATCGCCAGCGCACGCGCCAGCGCCACGCGACGTCGCTCGCCACCCGAGAGATCGGTCGTGGTTCGCTCGGCAAGGTGGCCAACTTGCAGTCGGTCGAGCCAGCCTTTCGCACCGCCCTGCCCTGCCCCGCTGTGTACGCCTCCATCGCGCTCGCCATAGCGAACGTTCGCCAGGACCGTGCCACGAAACAAAAACGGTTGCTGGTGAAGGTAGGTGCGCTGCCCGCAACCGACCGCGACGCAGCAAGTTCCCGAATAGTCGTTCGCCAGCCCCGCCAACACCCGCAGCAAAGTCGTTTTGCCCGACCCATTGGAGCCTAGCACTGCCACACGCTCGCCAGCAGCGACCGAAAGCTGGTCGACCTGGCAGATGCACTTGCTGTCGCGCTGGATTTGTAAATTTTTGATATCGATCATGCGGATTAGCTTACTACATTCTGCGGCCGCCCGGCGAAAAAGGCGGCGACATTGTCTACCACCGTATCGAGCAGGCGGCTGCGGGCGCTGCGGGTTGCCCAGGCGATGTGGGGGGTGATCACACAACTCTTGATGCCTAGCAGTGGGTGATCGGTCGGTGGCGGTTCGGCGGAAAGTACGTCTAGCCCCGCGCCGGCGATTGTGCCCCGTTGTAAGGCCTTCGCTAGCGCTAGCTCATCGATCAACGGGCCACGGCTGGTGTTGATGAGTAGTGCGGTCGGTTTCATCATGGCCAGTCGCGCGGCGTCGACCATGCCCTTGGTCTCCCGAGTCAACGGACAATGCAAGCTGACGATATCACTTTCTCGGAATAGCGTGTCAAGGTCGACTTGCCGCGCGTCGCCGGGCACGTCGGCAGTCGAACGGCTGGTGACGAGTACCTTCATGCCAAAGGCGTCGGCCAATTTTGCCGTGGCTCGACCGATGCGTCCCCAGCCGACGATGCCAATCGTCAGCCCCGCGAGTTCTATCTGCGGAGAATCCCAAAAACAAAAATCGTCGGCCGACGACCAGCGGCCTGCGTGGACTGCCCGGCTATGATCACTCGCGTTTTGCGTGAAGCGCAGAATGTGGGCGAAGACCATTTGCGCGACCGAGGCCGTTCCGTAGATTGGCACGTTCGTGACAGTAATTTCGCGCTCGCGCGCCGCTTCCAAGTCGACCACATTGTAGCCGGTAGCCATCACGCCAATGTACTTTAGCCGCGGCAGCGCCTCGATGACCGCTCGCGAAAGTACCGCCTTGTTGGTCAAAACTAATTCGGCCTCGACCGCTTCATCAACGATCGCCTCGGGCGCCGTACGATCGTAGACCGAGCAATTGCCAAGCGATAACAGCCGTTCCCAGCTCAAATCGCCGGGGTTCAGTGTGTATCCGTCGAGGACGACGAGGTGGGGCGTGGAGCTGGTCATAATTTCCTGGCAAAAAATAGGGGGTAGGCTACCGTGGCGAGAGTCGCGACCACAACCGTGAAGAACAAAATTCCTGAGGTCAAGTTGACCTTAGCGGTCTCGTGGTAGTAACCGCAAAGACTCTCCTAGCGGCAAGCGGTAAACGGAAAAGTCTTTCTCGTCGAGCGTGAAAACCGTGGAAACATTCTCTCGCTCTGCAAGGTGCATCAAGCAAGCGTCAGCCAACTGAAAGCCTTGGTCAGAATACTTGGTGAGAATGGCGTTGAGACCAGCAGCGTCGCTACTCTTCAGAGGGAGGATTTGCAAAAAACCTTGGTCAGTAGCCGCCACGAGCGATCGGACCTGGACAGGAAATTTTCGCAGCAGATATGCCGCCTCGGTCAACACGGGCCAGCAAGTCAGCAGCGGAGTGGAGAGCTCCGCAAAGGTTTCCTTGCAAACCTGATGCATGGGTTGCGACTTGTTCAGGAGTGCAACCAAGGGACCAGTATCAACGAGCGTTGGAACCGAGGGCATCTTGACCAAAACCTTCCATATGCACAGGATTGGTAGCCAAATCGCTTGGCCCACCGTCGCAACTACCAACTAACCCAAGTCGCTGGGCTGCCTCCAACGCATTTTCTTTCGATGGGATTACTGGTTGATCAGGAATGAGCTGCTTGAGGAGTTCTGGCCACGCTTTGCCTGTGCGCTGCGCCTCGGCTGCAACGAAAGACTGTTGCTCAGGGGAAAGCTGAATGTCGGCGGGGTTGATGCTCATGCCGTTATTCTAGCAGGTTGCCTGCTAGGTCAAAATAGAGAGATGGTGACAACAGAAGCCGTGTTGCCAATGCAGGCAGGTACTTCCCGACACTCATGCAAGTGTAGGGCCTGACAGAAGTTGTGGCGTTTTCAGTGTAGATGTTTCCTCATTCTGTGGCTACTTTGCTTGATAAATTGTCGGCTGGTTCAATCACTGTCAATTTTTTGCGATCCGATAATTAAGCTTTGTCGCAAACGGGCAGCGATGCTAAAAGCAGAGTTCAGTATGGCACTTAAAGTTATGAAATAGACTATCGCATCTAGGAAAGAAGCAGCTCTTGTTTGAATGAGAGTTAGCGCGACACACGCATATCCAACACCCCAAAAAAGTTGCCGCATTGAGAAACGCAAGGAGGCACTGTGGATTTGATCTATGATTGCAACCATCCAAAACAACACGAGATACCAGTGAGGAATGCAAAGAGCGACTCCCCAACTGGATAGTTGCACACCAAATCCAAGGTATAGCGAATCAACGAATAATAAATCATACTTGCAAGGATAGTTTATTGGCAACTGATTAATGTGAAGCCATCTTGAAGGAAAGCCATTGGGTTCATCACGCAAAAACCAATATCCGCTTAGGCTGCTTTCCCCATTCATGGAAATCAATCGAGCACCTGTTGAAACAGTTTTTGATTTATAACCGGTAGATAAATTATCATGCACCACATAACTGTTTGCCTATATCAAAATCGATAAGCAAAACATTGGCAGGCATGATATCGGTGAGTGGCGATAAAAGCGGGTAATAAACATTCTCTGAGTTCAAGACATGTAGGCCGGAACAAGCCTTTTGCCCAGTTCCGGCAGTGCGCGTGGTCAAAGCGAACCGTAACGCTTGCCGGAACTGCACTAACGCTTGTTCCGGCCTACCACTTGTTCCGGACTTTGTGTCAATCTTCGTCCTCCTTCATCTTCGCCCCGGCGATCACCTCTTGTTGCACGTTGCCGGGGACGACTTCGTAGTGGGCGAACTCCATCGTGTAGCTGCCCTGCCCTCCAGTCATCGAGGAGAGCGTGCGGGCGTAGGTCGAGACTTCGGCGAGAGGCGCTTTGGCTTCGACCGTGGTCATGCCGCCGCCGGCTTGTTCCATGCCGACCATCTGGCCGCGGCGGCCCGACAGGTCGCTCGACACATCGCCCACGTTATCGGCGGGGACGGTGATGTGCATGTTGACCATCGGTTCGAGCAGGCCGGGCCTGGCGTCTTTGAACACCTGGGCAAACACTTTGCTGGCCGCCATTTTGAACGCCGACTCGTTACTATCGACGGGGTGATCTTTGCCGAAGTGGACTTCGATGCAGACATTTTGCACCGGGTAGCCGGCGACGACGCCTTGACGCAACCGCTCTAAAAATCCTTTTTCGATCGCCGGCATGAAGTTGCCGGGGATCGACGCGCCTACGACCGAATCAATCCACAGGAAATTGCTTTTTTCGTGGTAGTGGTGACGCTTGTAGTGCGGGAACCGATTTTTGGTGCAGTACGCGTCGAGGTCGAGACCTTCGGCGAGCGGAAACATGCGGACATGCACTTCGGCGAACTGGCCCGACCCGCCCGACTGTTTTTTGTGACGATAATGGCCTTCGGAGTTCGATTGGATCGTCTCGCGATACGGGACTTTGGGTTGGTGCGTTTTTACTTCGACCTTGTCGCGTCGTTTGAGTCGTTCTTGAATCAGCATCAGATGCAGCTCGCTCATGCCGGTGAGGACCATTTCCTTGGTTTCTGGATCATGATCAAGATGAATTGTCGGGTCTTCCTCAGTGATTTTGTGCAGCGCTCCCGACAACTTCACTTCGTCTCCGCGCGTTTTTGGCTCGATAGCGAGGCCAACCATGGGTGTTGGGTAGCTGATCGGCGGC
>JAJDEE010000022.1 GCA_029259975.1 Planctomycetota bacterium | reverse complement strand
TGCAGTGTGGTCTCGCTGTGCTCATCATTGGTTCTTGGGGCTTGGTCATTGGTCATTCCCATCCAATCCATACTGTTTCAATTTCTTATGCAGCGTATTTCGATTGATCCCCAATCTCGCTGCGGCTTTGATTTGTACTTGCTCGGTGCTGGTCATGACCTCGGCAATCACGCGCCGCTCGACCGGTTCGACGATGCGGCTGAGTAGGTCTTCGTCGGTGCCGTTGGCTCCGCTGAGGCCTTTGTGGACCAGTTCGTCGGTGAGCGATTCAAAATCCATCGCGCGGGTGCCGAGCGCCCGTGGCGGACGTCCGGTGGTAACTGCTGTGGGCAGCAGGTCGAGCGTGAGTTCGTCGCCACGTGCCAAGACGACGGCCCGTTCGACGTTGTTTTGCAGCTCGCGCACGTTGCCGGGCCAATGGTATTTTTGCATCGCTTCGATCGCTTGCGGGTCGATGTGGGCGACGTAGCGGTCGTTCTGTTCATTGTAGAGGTTGAGAAAGTGTGTTACCAGTTGCGGAATATCTTCGGCCCGCTCCCGCAGCGGAGGAAGATAGATCGGCACGACGTTCAGTCGATAGTAAAGGTCTTCGCGAAAGGTGCCCTCGTCGGCCAATTCGAGCAAGTCGCGGTTACTGGCGGCGATCACGCGGGTGTCGACCTGGACCGATTTGGTGTCGCCGACACGCTCGAATTCCTGCTCCTGCAACACACGTAGCAATTTGACCTGGAGGTGAAGCGAGGTCGAGTTTATTTCGTCGAGAAAAATCGTGCCTTTGTGGGCAGCTTCAAAACGCCCCGTGCGGTTGTCGATTGCCCCGGTGAATGCGCCGCGGACGTGCCCGAACAGCTCGCTTTCAAGTAGGCTTTCGCTCAGCGCGCCGCAGTTGACACGTACAAAAGGCCGTTCGTGACGGCTGCTCAGGTTATGAATCGCGTGGGCGATTAGCTCCTTGCCGGTTCCCGTTTCGCCCAACAGCAAGACCGACGCCTTCGAGCCAGCCACCTGCCGGGTGATCTGATAAACCTCCGACATGGCGGGACCGGTGCCGATGATGCCGGGCAAAGGCATGGTGGTGGGGTCGGTGGTGGTGGGGATTGGATTCATAAACTAGCCCCCGGCTCTGCCGGGGGATGGGAACCAATAACGATGGCCAAAATCAAAACATTGGCCAAACCAAAACAGTGGGGACGTCAAAACAATCGCGATATCAAACGTGGGGTAATCCCCCGGCAGAGCCTGGGGCTACTTTTCCAAAAGGTCCAGCACCTCGCCCAACACTTCCTGCGTGTCGCTATCGGCGGTCTTGCTGGCGTTGTAACGGTCGTATTGGCGAAGGATTTCCTGGGACGTCAGCAATTTTCCGAAACGCCGGACACTCTTAGCAAACGCACCGCTCGCCGCCTGCCGCGATTCGATCGGCAAGGTATTCGTGCTGATGTAATCGAGCATTAACTGTTGGCTATCAGCGGTGCCAAGCACAGCCAGCACACGCATTGTCGCCTCTGTCAGTTCGGGTTGGTACAGCGTCAGGCTGATCTGCTTGGCATCGCGGAGCATTTCGTCGTAGGGATGCCCCGTATCGAGCAAATCGGCGATCCAACCAAGCGCGGTGACTGCTCGTTTGCTGTTATCGACTTGAGTGGCAAAGTGCCAAAGAGCCGGGCTAACGCGGCTCGCACCAGCGAAAGTCTGTTGCGGATTAATCGCCATGATGGTTTCGAGCGCTGCGAAGCGCAAATCGAGATCTGTATGTGCCAGGGCCGTAGCGAGTGAGCTACGCTGGCTGCCGATTGATTGCAGTGCGGTGTCATCAGCTCGACTACCAAGCAGCTTTGTGCAGGCAATCGCAGCAGTTTTTTGGTTGCCATGCAGAGCTTCGTGCAGCAATTCGCCCAGCTCGGCAATGCTTAGGGTATTGGCCTGCTGCTGAAAATTATTTGGCAAGGGTTGGTTGAGTACGTCAGAAATTTGATAGGCATAGACCAGCGCCAATCGGCGATCGGCGGCTGTGGCGTTAGGAAGTTGGATCAGCGTGCGCGTGAGGCGGGCAATGGCCAGCAGCTTTTTTTCGCTGGTCGAAACGTGGTGCGCATCGAGCTGTTGTTGTTTGGAGTCAAACAACAACCATGGAGCGTCGGCTGCTGGCGGATGTTCATGGGATTCGAGTCGTCGAATCTCGCTGAGTACAACGGCTCGCGCGTCGGTCACATTGGGCGACGACAGCCCCATTTTGGCGAGGGCTGCATGCGCCGCCGACACGACCGTCGGCTCGTTCTCAGCCCCAGCGGCAATCGCCGCCAGCCAGGGCACTGCGTCCTGCAAATGCAGATAGCCAGCCAATTCAATCACATCGCGGCGGAATTGCCCCCGTCCGTCAGCAATCGCAGCGATCAGCATCGGCTCGACGCCGGGTCGCATTCTTGCAAGAGTCAGCATCAATTCAGTGCGTAACTGTGGGGTGGTTGCTTGAGCCAAGGCTTCGAGGCAGGCAATCGCTCCGGCGTCGCCCACAACGGCCAAATCGGAGCGGGCCGCCTGCCGGATCTCTGCGGCATCGTTACTCAGATCGGTAACCAGACTCGCCAATCGTTTAGGATCGCTGCTAACTTTTGCCGAAGCTTTCAAACAGCTTTCAGCAAAGCGACGTGCCCCAGCCAACCCGCTTGCGGTTTCGCCTGCGTTTCCTTGCCGGGCCAATTTCAAAAACCGAGCCGCCCCGAATTTACCAACCAACTCCGCTTGGGCATCGTCTTCCAACTCCTCGTCATCAAAATCATTCCAAAGCACCGCAGCAACATCGGCCTCACCCAAGTCGAGTAGCATAAAAACTACTCCTAGCTGTTGGCTCGGTGTTTCGCGCGGCATGTCGAGTACCGACGCCACGGCAGGGCCGCGAAGGGCGGCGTCGGCGAGCGTTGCGGTAGCGGCTACTTCTGGTTGTGCCCATGCCGATGCGCTGAGAGCTGAGGCAACAAGCGCAAAGCAGTACAGCAGAAATAGTTTCGGAACGGTTATTAAGCGTGTCACGTTGTTATTCGTTTCGTTGGTATTCTGTGGGTGCGTCCTTACGCTAATCGTTCCTTCCACAGCTGTA
This sequence comes from Planctomycetota bacterium, assembly GCA_029259975.1. Classification (GTDB taxonomy): domain Bacteria; phylum Planctomycetota; class Planctomycetia; order Pirellulales; family Lacipirellulaceae; genus Bythopirellula. The sequence continues at coordinate 3,288 of JAJDEE010000022.1, read as the reverse complement.
CTTGCTGAGCCACTTGCTGGGGTGCCGTCGAGCCGTAGCTCACAAACGCTTTGAGAGCTTGTTCGACGCCGAGAACCTTAAATACCTTTTCGTCGAGCGATTTGTGGGCGGCTTGAAAATCGCTGAGTGGCAACGACGCCAGCGGCACGCCCTGTTTCATCGCTTTGCCGACGAGCTGGCCGATGATCTCGTGGGCCGAGCGTTGTGGTACGCCGAGGCCGATGAGGTATTCCATCAGCGTGGTCGCGTCGAGGTAGCCACGGTCGAGCCGAGCAGCGATCGATTCGCGGTTCAGTTCAGCACCTGACACCACGGCGGCGGCGAGTTCGACACACGCTTCGACCGTGTCGGTCGAGTCAAACACACGTTCTTTGTCTTCCTGCAAGTCACGGTTGTAGGCGAGCGGCAGGCCTTTGACGAGGACCAGCAAGCTCGTCAAATTGCCGACGACGCGGGCCGTTTTGCCGCGTATCAGTTCGAGCACATCGGGGTTGATCTTCTGCGGCATGATCGACGAACCGGTGCAGTACGCCTGCGGCAACGTGAGGAAATCGAATTCGCTGGTTGACCACAAAATCCATTCTTCGGCCCAAGTACTAAGATGCTCGGCCACCATCGTCAGCACAAAACAAAACTCGATCGCAAAGTCGCGGTCACTCGACGAATCGAGGCTGTTGGCCACAAGCCCGTCGAAACCCAATTCGTCGGCGACCTGTTGACGGTCGATGTCGATGGTTGTTCCAGCAAGTGCAGCTGTACCTAACGGCAATTGATTCACCCGTTCGCGACAATCGGCAAGACGCGTACGGTCGCGTTCGAGCTTTTCGCAATACGCCATCCAATAGTGGTTTGCCAGCACCGGCTGTGCGCGCTGCATGTGTGTGTAGCCGGGTAGGATGACGTCGACGTCGCGTTCGGTGCGGCTAATGAAAGCACGTTGCAGGTCGACCAATTTTTCGTCGAGGCGATCGATCGCGTCACGAATCCAAAGCCGAAAGTCGGTCGACACCTGATCGTTGCGGCTGCGGCCCGTGTGTAGCTTGCGCCCCACGTCGCCGATCCGCTCAGTCAGCGCCCGCTCGATGTTCATGTGAACATCTTCCAGCTCGGTGCTAAACGAAAAAGTGCCAGCGGCGATCTCGTGGCCAATCTTTTCCAGCCCGCCGACGATCTGCTGCATTTCTACTTCGCTAAGCACGCCACGCACCGCCAACATACGGGCATGGGCCACTGAGCCGCGAATGTCGTGCGCGTACAGGCGGTGGTCGAAGCTCACGCTCTCGGAGAACTTTTCTACACGAGGATCGGTTGCCCCGTCGAACACACCACCCCAAGGTTTTTTCGCCAACACAAGCTCCCGGCCAAGCACAAAACAACAGGCATCTCTTGGAAAGTGCCAAAACCTTTACACTAAACAGTTTACAGCCCCAAGTCAATTGACCGCAGGCACGCGCCGCCCAACATTTAGGCAGCGAATTCTGCGTATTCTCGCACGAAACAGCAAGATCGGCAATCTCGCTGCGAACAAGTATTGGAGCAGCAGTTATAGTCAAGAAGCGAGCAGCTCTGCACGAGTCGAAGCAGCCAGATTCTACGAAGGTACCGAAATGAGCAATTTTATCGAGCTAATGAAAAGCGTCCAGTCGCCGTTTGATATGGTGGTCTACATCACGTTGATCGTCTGCGGCAGCGGCGTGTTGACTTCGATTTTCAAACAGATTCGCGAGTATGCGTGTCACCGGCAGGAAATGGAATTCAAACGAGAGTTACTAGACCGAGGCATGAGTGTTGAGGAAATCGAGCAAGTCGTCCGCGCGCGGAGTGACGCTTAACTCCGGAACGAGTTTCGGTCACTCATCCAAAACACCGAACCGCGTCCGTGAGGAAGCGTAATCGCGGGATTTTTGCTCTGTTAGACGATCCCTTATTGGCGTGGTTCGGAGAAATCTTTTAGCCGCTACCGAGTTGTCGCACTCAGCTCAAACAACGTCTGCTGTCGCGGAGCCTTTTCCGGCACCAACCAATCGAGGGGCGGCAGCGTTGGTTCTTCGGCGGCCAGTGCTTGGGCAATTCGCCCGTACAAGTGGCAGGGCCAGCTGATTAGGCGGTGATGCACTAGCGACGTGGGCACGGCGAATTGCTCGGCGAGGCGGTTGCGCAGCGCGCGAGTGGCGTCGTCGAGTTCGATCCAGCCTTGCTGCTGGATGAGTTCGACGTAGGCGGTTTCGGCGCCGGCTAATACTGGGTTGGCCGGTAGCAGCATCGCCAGTGCGAAACGCTCGCAGTCGCGGAGGTGCCCGGGCCAAGCGTCCGTCGCTCGCAGTTGGCGAAACTGAGCGGCATGCCAAGCTGTTTCTGCTTGCCACAGGGCTGACGGGGCAAAGCAGAGCGCCAGTAGTTGTCGATACGAAGCCATCGGCCGCGAGTCGGCGACGATCCGATCGACCAGCAGCGTAAGACCCGCTGGCGTCGCGACGGCGCATGCCTGCACGCTGAATCGTGGAATCAACCCCGGCACGATTTCGAGTCGTACGCCGGCTTCGTTTTCGAGAGCCGCTTCGACATCGACGGGCGCGGCAGCCACCTGCACTTCGCGCCGTCCAAGCAATCGGCGTACGCGCCATTCGATGGCTAATTCGGTGAGGGGTGCGCGCGTTTGCTGTTGCTGTTCGTCACGATCGAAGTCAATCGTTGCACCAACAAACGTCGCCAGTTCGGCCAGCGTCGGGGCGTCCAGCTGCGGAGCCTCGTCCGAACACCACCACCAAGCGAGTTCGCCGGTGGCACTCTCTTTGGTGTGAGGGGTGTCGCGTACAACTTCTTGGCGAGAAAGTTCAAGGATCTTTTGCCAAAGATTTGAGCTTTCGACCAATCCCAACACTTCGGCAACGCGGTGCAATGTCGTTTCGCGCCGCCAGGGTGCGCGGCGGCCCGATTCGATGGCGCTGACGATCGACGTCCGCTGGTCAACGAGCGCCGCAAAAGTGCGCAACCCCAGCCCAGCGCGTAAGCGATAGCTGCGAATCAGTGATCCGAAGGTTGTCATTCGCGAGGCCATGCGACAACGAGGAACGCGGCGGTGAGCCGCTGGCGAAACACCCAATCATAGCCGATGCTGGCTGCGAATTGCTAGTCGTCGCTTCTTCGCGATAGACTCAAATAGCAACCTAGCAGGGTGAGGCAAAGTGCGCTGCTCGACGGCTCGGGCACAGCCGCCGTTGAAGTTGCCGCCGTTCCTGCAGTCAGGCCTACTTGCCGTTGCCAGGCGAGAAAGTCGGCCCCGTCGAC
>JAJDEE010000210.1 GCA_029259975.1 Planctomycetota bacterium | reverse complement strand
GTCGCCCCGCGCGGCGGAACGACGGTTGCTGTTGGGAGCTGCTGCTGCCGGAGGTTTGGCTCTGCTGGGCGCCATTGCCTGGGGCGTCCAGAACGTTGTCTCGCTCGCGGTCACAAGTATTGTCGGCTTTGCTGTGATCGCGCTTGTCGGTTCCCTCTGCTTAGACGCTATGCGACGTGATGCAGGCAACTACCGGTCAAGCCTGCTGCGTTGCTTGCGAGAAAAACGCCGTCAATACGCTGGATTTTTGGTCCACTTGGGATTCTTCGGATTAGCGATTGGAGTCGTCGGTTCGTCGTTGGGGGCGCGCCGTCATGAAGTCGAGCTTCAGGAAGGCCAGACGACGGAGTGGGCCGGCCGCTCGATCCGCCTTGTCGAGGTGATCGATCGTAATCTTCCAGACAAACTGATCGCCGAAGCAAAACTGGAGATTTCTCGCGGGGGAGACGCATCCTCTACGCTCTTCCCAGCCCAGCATCTGCATCGCCTGCAAAACGAATGGACAACGGAAGTCGCTATCGAGTCGGATTGGGGTGGAGATTTTTACGTCATCCTGCATGGCAGTGCCGGGGCGGGACGAGTTAGCCTGACGCTCGTCGAAAATCCCATGATGCGTTGGTTGTGGGTTGGGGGTGGGACGATGCTATTGGGCGCCACCATCTCGCTGTGGCCGAAATCGCGCGTGGCCCCTCTTCGCCAGTCTGTCCTACCACCAGGGCGATTTTCGATTAACGACCCGTCGCACCTCCTCGCATCGACGGTCCGAATCGCAGACACGGGGAGTGAGGTCCCGACCAGTCCGCCACCGCGCAGGCAACGCCGGAATATCAATGAATCTGCCGCCACTCGAGAAAACAGAGTGCTAGAATCAGCAACAGCAACGGATGCGATTCGAGCGGTTGGATTGTCGAAGCTTTTCGGCGGTCGTCAAGTGTTGCGACAAGTCGATCTGAAGGTCGCGGTCGGAGAATCAATTGCGATTATGGGCGCCAACGGCGCTGGCAAAACGACCCTCCTGCGATGCCTGGCTGGGGTCACGCGTCCAGACGCTGGCGAAGTGTGGAGGCATGGCGAAAAATCGGCCAGAGAGCCCAACGTTTCCGGCGTTCTAGGCATGGTGATGCATGAGAGCCAACTCTACCCCAACCTGACACTCCACGAGAATCTCCAATTTGCTGCAAGGATGTACGCAATCGAATCGCCACAACGGCAGGCGCGCGACTGGCTAGCGAGAATCGGCCTGACGTCCTATGCGAAATGCTTGCCTGGGCAGATTTCTCACGGTATGCGGCGGCGTGTTTCGGTAGCGCGCGGCATCATTCACAAGCCACGTATTATTTTTCTTGACGAACCGTTTTCCGGGCTGGACCGTGAAGGACGCGACTGGCTCGCGGCATTACTGGCAGATTTGCGGCGAACGAGCCGAAGCCTCTGTTTCACTACGCACGACGCAAAGCAAGCTCAGCTTTGTGCCGATCGAGTGCTGTGCCTGCAAAACGGTAAACTTCACGAGGCCTTTGCCGTCCAAGACTCCACCATCCAGCAGGCTCTTTCACCTCGACCGGCAGCGTAGACAACGAAATGCGTACGGCAACAACTCTCTATTGGCTCGTTTGCAAAGACTTGGTGTCTGAATACCGGGCTCGACAGGTGTGGCCGGCGATGTTGATGCTGGGAGCACTGGTGACATTTTTGTTCAACGCACAGCTCGACGCCGTCGTCGAGGGCAAGTCTCGCATGCTGGCCATCCAGGTCTGGCTGGCGATCTATTTTGCCGGCACGCTTGCCCTGCACCGCACGTTGACTACTGAGCATGTAGACGGCTGTTGGGACGCACTGCGACTCTACCCGATCACCCCAGCATGGATCTACACGGCCAAGCTAACGGTCAACTTTCTGGTATTGGCAGCACTACAGGCTGTGATTCTACCGTTGTGTGTGCTGCTTTCGAACGTTCCGCTACAGGAACATGCATGGCATATGGTGGTCGTTGCTGTGCTAGGAAACATTGGAATTTCGTCGGTCGGTACGCTACTTGGCGGCTTGTGGCTGTGTAGCCGTCAGGGCGCCTCGATGCTGGCATGCCTAGCATTGCCGCTGGTTGCTCCGGTCATTTTGGCAGCATCCGAAGCCACGCGACTCGTGGCGGATAGCGAGATCGGTCCCCAGTGGTGGCGTTGGGTCGGCCTACTTGGTGTCTTTGACGTTGTTTTTGTCACGGCCGGCATCGTGCTTTTTGACTTTATTATTGAGGATTGAAATCGTGCAAAACAAGTTCGTCTCCATTCTCTGCGGCGGTCTCACAAGAGCGGCCGTGACCTGTCCCCTGATCGCTGCGCTGGGGTTGGCAATGGTTTTTGCTCCCACGGAAGAGACGATGGGACAAGTGCAGAGGATTTTGTACATCCATGTCGCCTCTGCTTGGCTAGGATTATTAGGATTTGCTGTGATGGGGGGGTGTGGGCTGGCGTATCTGCTGCGTCGCAATCTAGCCTGGGATCACTGGTCGCGCGCAGCGAACGAAATCGGCTGGCTTTGTAGCAGTTTGACGTTACTGACAGGCTCGCTGTGGGCGCATTCGGCGTGGGGAACTTGGTGGACGTGGGAACCTCGGCTGACAACAATGTTCGTGCTCTGGGCGTTGTACTCTAGTTGCCTGATCGTTCGCAGCAGTATGGATGAGCCGCACCTCAGCGCTCGCATCGCCGGCGCGCTCGCGATTCTCGGCCTACTCGACCTACCGTTGGTCATTATGGCGACGCGCTGGTTTCGAGGCATCCACCCGGTGTCACCAGAGATGGAACCTATGATGCAGGTCACCCTGTTGCTAAACGTTATCGCCTTTACCGTTTTCTTTGGGCTGCTGTTCGCACGACGACACAGCCAGTTGGTGTCAGAGAGCCTGCTGCACCAGTTGGAGATTCATGTCTTGGCAGATCATCCCCCTGTGGTAAATGAAGTGCGGACGATTCCCCCTCTTTCTTTGGAGACCTTTTGATGAGCACATTCGTGACAAGTTATGTAATCTTTTGGCTGGTCGTGGCCTTGTACGTGGTGCAATTGGGCGGTCGGCAACGCGCGCTTCTGGAGAGGATGGCCTCGCTCCAATTGCGATTGCAAGAATCGAGGCGTCAACAGTTCGAAAACCTGGACTAGCCCTACCAACATAGCCCTGGACACTGTTGGTCGTGCGGGAAGCCATTGATGACCAGCTTCTGAAACGGAGAGAACACGGATGGCTGGGCGCAACAAAGCGATGACAAGTTCTGTGAAAGTACGCACCTTGATACTGGGAGTACTGCTGCACGTAGGGACGGCGTGGGCCAACCTGAGCATGGCTGACGTGGGAGTCGTACGTGGAGTCGTCTTTAACGGTAGCCGTGACAAGCAACCAGTCGCGGGTGCTCAGGTCGCTTTGCGTGCTCGCATTCAGGGACAATTTACAGTGGTCGAAGAAACGACCACCAACTCGCGCGGCAGCTTCCAGTTTAAAGATCTACCGGTCGATGCGGAAATTCAATACATCGCAGGCGCTAATCGAGACGAGGTCCATTACCCCGGCCCTCGCTTGAGATTAACCAACGAGAACTCGACAAGCGAGGTCGAGATTGTCGTCTACGAATCATCGACAGAACCCAATCCGTTGGTCATTCGGCAACATGACATTGTCCTGCAACTTGGCGCAGGCGCCACGGAAGTCACAGAAACGATACTCCTCGATAATCCATCCGATTTCTGTTACGTCGGTCAAACGACATCGAAGCCTGACCGCGTTGTCACCCTGAGATTATCGATTCCACCCGACTTCGAAAGAGTTACCTTTGAGAAAGAGTTTTTTGGGCGGCGTTTCTTGCTAATCGACGGCAAACTACTGACCGGGATCGCCTGGCCACCGGGCGAACGGCAATTGAAATTCACCTATGTCGTGCCCAACGACAACAACGATGCCGACTGGCATCGCCCTGTCGACCTGCCTTGCTCTAGTCTACGACTGTCGGTACTGACCAACCAACCGGACCACGTCCGCTGCAATCTTGAGTCGGTGCGGTCTCTCTCTGCCGACGCAGTGACGTTTACGACTACCGGATCAACCTTGCCCACTGGCCATGAAATTCAGTTGCACTTTGGCCGAGTACCGGTGCCGATGATCGTCTACGGTCGTTGGGTTGCGTCGGCCGTGCTGGTCACTCTCATTGGCGGCACCAGCATTCTCCTGTGTTGGCCGAAGTGGGGTCGTCGCGGAACTCGCTGATTTGAAAGACCTCCGTGAAAGAAAACAATCCATCCAAGGAAATCTTTCGCTGCTAGCTCTTCCCAAGGCAAGTTATCGTGCGATAATAATTACTCAAAGCAAGCGTGCGGTTGCCCTGGGTATTCGACCGCCCTGCGAGCGATGACGCGTTTCAATCAAACCAACGTCGTGGTCCCGTGGTGAATCCAAAAACCAGGATCCACTGTCCAACGCAGACTGAGCCAAGCTCGCAGGAGCCACTGCCGAAGCAGCAGCTAGTCCAATCGTTTCATCAATCACCTTCCTGCATCGCTCTGTTTTAATGGTTCTTCGCCAATTTTTGTGGCAACTTCCGGTTGGCATCAGCTTGAGTTTCCCGCAGTAGAAGAGAATCCTCGTGCGATAATTTGTAAAGCTACGGAATCCTCTTGCTTGGGACTTGATCGATTGGATGCGGCTGTTGAAGCCCTCGCTCATGGCGTTGGTAATGCCGTGGCGAAAGTAGGTAAGGGTGTTTTCAAGGTGCCGCCTGAGCATCTTGGCGACCTTGATCACCGGCTTGAGTTGACTGCGTGTCGCCCAGCCGTACCACTGATTGAAAAACTTGCGGGCATTGCCTGCGTATTTATATTCCCAGGACCATCGAAATTGCTCCTTAATGGCCCAGGCTCGTGAGGTTTTTAGCTCTTGTTTCTTCAAAGCCTCAAACTCGATCCAACGTTCTTCGCTCATGTTTTCTGGGTTGAACAGCCACGAATGCTTG
>JAJDEE010000209.1 GCA_029259975.1 Planctomycetota bacterium | reverse complement strand
CGCATCGCCAACTTGAATCGTCACTGTGTCGAGCCGTCTGCGCCATTCGGTCAGTTGGCTTGCTTGGAGTCGGTCGAACGCCGCCGAGGGATCGGTGAGTGCCCCGTCGTCGCCTTGGAGAATCGCCGCAGCCCGATCGGCATTGTCATGCAGAGGGGCGGCAACCACAACGGTCCGGTTCAAACCTGACTCGAGGTCGAAGTCGAAAGCAAACGCCGCAGACGCCAGCCCGTCTTCATCCTTTGCGCTGGCCTCCTCCGGTAAGACTCCCTCGGCAAGGAAACGGACAATGTCGCCCTTACTGCTGTTAAATGGGGTCGCGCCGAAGCCGTTTGGTTCGCCCAACAACACGTACACATCTTTGTCATCGACCGAAAGCGCGTGCTGTCGGTCGCCCAGGCGGGTGGTGCGGATATTGGGTAGGGGCGCGATCCCGCCATGCTGCCAGCGGGGATTGACCTGGTGCGGCCGGATTGCCAAGAAGAAGCTGCCTTGCTGCCGGCGGTCTGAGACATTGGTAATACGATAACGCACAAAGTTGGCCGATGCGCCGGGCTCACCGCCGGGAACAGCTTCGATGGTTAGTTCTATGTCGTCGGTTCGCCAGCCCACCGTCGGTAATGGCAGCCAGCCTTCGGCAAGCGTTTGTTGGCACTCAACGTCGGCCGCCGTGATGAACTGGCCTTCCGAGGTCCGCAGGTACGGCATCAACATCGGGCTTTCGGTACGGGCTTCTATGCTGCCATACTCGTCGATCAACGACTCCTCAGTATCGCGTGGCAAGCCGACGACTGTCCAATACGACTGGCGGCGGCGCGACTGCTCTGGGTAGTGCCCAGCGGGCAACTTCTTGGCGACAGCTTGATAGAGTATCGTGGGACCGATCTCTTCACCCTTATTGCGAAGTGTAATTTCGCGGATGGCGACCGGTTCGGAACGATCGGACGGATTGTCTAGCGTCAATCGCAAGTAACGCCCCCACCGCTGGTCGCCAACAAGCAAATCGGACTTGCCGATGCCGTCGCTGCGTTCGGCTAGCTTCCACCAGTCGTCGCTATTGGAGGAGGATTCCAGCAACATATTTTGTGAATAGACATCACCCCAATCAATGCGGATGCCGGGAAAATCGAAGTGCCCCCGAAGGTCGATGTCGATCGTCTGCCGAGGCTCCGTCGAACCTCGCCAGATGGTTTGCGGATCGCCATCCATCAGGGCGGCAGTGTCTGTTTCGGGCGAGGTGGTAATGACCGGCTGCATATTGGTGCCAAACAGATCGACTTCCCACAACGATGCGCCCCAGCCGGTGGCCCGTTCGTCGCAGACAATCCGCCAGTAGCGCGACGTTATCGGCGCGAAGTAGATCTGATCTATTAGGCCATCGCCTTCGACGGTCTTGTAGCACGTCTTCCAGGTTTCACCATCCTCGGAGCAGAGCAGACGGTACTTGCCGGCAAAAGCTGTCTCCCAATGGATCTTCGCGCCGGTAACGGTTGCCGGCTTGGTCAAGTCAAACTGTATCCAGTGCCCGTCGGCAAACGGAGTGCTCCAGCGGGTGGCCGGATCGCCGTCGATTGCAAGCTCAGGTCCTTTGCGTTCGTCCTGCACGCCCGATGCGGTAGCGATCCAGGACGATTTCGTCGGCACGGGCAGGGTTTGCTCAGCAGCACGCCCTACCGCGGTTGTCCAGGTAAGTTGCAGCACCAACGCGACCGCTGAGAATCGCAACCACTTTCTTCGCAGTTGCGCGGTAGTGGCGTTAGGGCGCCGAAAGCGCTTGCAGTTCAGGTGGTTCATCTAGGGACACTCCACGTTCAAATTGAAACCCCGAAAAAGAAGCCGTCCGTTTGCTTGGACGACCAACGAGTATACCCCCAGTCCGCAAGTGGCATCAAGCGGTCGCCGCATCATCTTGGAAGGAAATACGCGGCGGCAAATAGGCAAAAGCTACACGTTCCGCCGTTTGTGCCGATATCTTACGAAGGAGATTGGTAAGAGTAGGAATAACGTGCTTGGTTCAGGCACGGCTGCTGACGCGGCACTTAGAGGCAATCCGGCGGTCTCCCCAAAATGGGCTTGCCAGTCGGCTAGGTCGTTCGCATCGTAGTCGGTGCCAAAGCCCCGTTGCCATTCAAGAAAATCGTCGCCATCAACGTCACCGTCATGCTGAAAATCGCCGAAGATAAACTCGGGAATAACGCGATCGGCAAAGAAATTGGCATCGAGACTTTCAACTAGGCCGAACAACAGAAAAAGGTGATCGACCAGACCCGCGTCGTTCGGCACCCAGGTAGGCTGCGTGGCAGATTCTCGTACCAGACCATACTTGTAACGAGGATCGGTCGTGGGGAGTTGGCTGTTGTAGAACTCAAGAAAGGCGTCCATGTCGCCCCAGGCGGCGACGGCTTCGGGGGAGAAAACATTGTTGGGATGATTCTGGATCGCATCGGCGTGATAACCCTGCGGGCTAACACCAGCGGTGATTCCATAGCGTGAGGTTTCACCAAGAACGACGGTCGAATAGCTCTTGTCGACCTGCTTGTGATTCTCGAAGAACGTTTCAAACTCTGTTTTGTGCCGAAAATCGCCGTTAAAAAAGTGCATCTGTTGCACCCAAAAAGCAGGGGCGTAGGCCCCTGGATTGTCGGTAAGCGTATTGTTCCGTTTTGGCAAGTTGTCGACGTCAAGCCAAAGGTCTTTCACTGCCAACGCACGGTCGTTGTTCGGTTGGCGTAGCGCCAAGCTTTCGACCAACATAAATTCGTTCCACGGTCGCACAGTCCCGCCGACACCACCGCCTTGCTTGCCCATGTCGAGAAAGATTCTACCGTTTAGACTGGGATCAATCGCAGCGTTGAAATCGATGCTGGTAGTGAGTTGATCAGTAAGCGAGGCAATCGTCGCATTATTGGGAAAGTGATTTTTCGCAAACTGAGCGCCCGCGACCAACAACGCAGAGCCGATTGGGGTGTACGAGTCATCCCAGCCCGGCGGATCGCTACCATCGACGATGTCGATGAAATGCAAAAAGTGCCCGTCGGCGGAACGGTCTGGGGTCACGCCGGGCGTCTGGCCCGCGTAAGCCGACAAGACGTCGACGACCCGTTGTTCGGCGTCGGCGAGTTTCCCTAGGTGATCGAAAGCGCTCAGGCTAACGAGCGCAAAGCCAGCCGCGTCGGGCGTGGCTGGATGAAAGCTGTTGCCGTTTAAGACCAACGAGTCGCGGACTAAGCCGGACGGCTGGATCGCGTCGAGCACGTAATTCTTAAGCCGATCGATTTGGTCGTTCCGTGCGGCATCAAGGTTTTGCCCCATTACGAGCACTGGCATTGCTTGAGAAAAGACTAAGCAGGAGAGCAAAGCCAATAAAAACGTTCTGGTATTCATCTTCGTTGGACTCTCGGTTGCAATTTCAGTGGTTCCATAAACGAAAGGAAGCCGAAAAGAAGAAAACAGGGCGCGGAACTATGGAATCTCCTCACCCACCATTCTACCCCATCCAAGGACCATTTTCAGCAACGATTTCTGGGACACCTTCTGTCCGTGGAAACCATTTGAATCTACAGCACCTCGCTCAAGTCGACGACTTCTTCGCCAGCACGCGTACCAATCGAATTGAAAACGAGGTAATCGACATCAAAGGAAATGAAGTGTGCCGAGGCATCGGCAAATACCGCGTTAACTCCGCCGGTATGAGCCGAGCCGAAGAAAAGTACCGGCACGGTGCCACCTTGACCAATGCAGGAGGACTGGATCGTGCTATTGGAATTCCAGCAGATGTTTTGATCGGCATCGCTGATGGGTGGAACTCCCGTGAAGCGAATCGTGTCGGGGTCCCAGCCATCGGCCCAGCCTCGATCGTCCGAGACGCCGCCGCCTCCATATTTGTCGAAGCGAACTAATTTTTCGCTGATGACCAAGGTATTGCTCATGCCGTCACTCACCTGACCTGACTTTACGGCGGTGGGGAAACCAGACACACGCTCTCCTATGGCAGAAACAGAAGCTGTTGCCTGCGAAGTAAGACGGTAAGGAGTGCGAACAATCACACCACCATAGTGAGCACCGGTCGTCGGAATGCCCCACGATCCTGGACTACCAGTACCGCACCAATACGATCTTGTGGACTTCGAGACTTGAATTGGCGAATCAAAGGGCCATAAGGCCAACGGATCGTAAGGGGCAGCGCCACAGGGTTCCCCTCTCATTGCGGGTTGGGCCGTAGCATAATCAGTAAGGATCGCCGCAAATGCAGAGGTGCTTGTGTCTGAAGCGGAGGGAGAACGACGAGATGGGCAGTTATACATGGGGATGGATTTGGACTGCAATTGACTCTGATTCACAATCCCTTTGATCGCGTTCTGCTCCAGATAAGGTAACAATTGATAGAATGCACCCAAGCCTTGCTTGTTGGGACCGTTGGGTGTGCCTGGGTTGCTAATACTGCCAGAGGTGTAGTTACGAATATCGGGATTCGGATTGTTGCCGCCGGTGGGAAACACCTTAAAAGAGTCCAAATGATTCTGCAGGGCAATGCCCATCTGCCGAAGATGATTCACGCACGTCGTACGCCGCGCTGCCTCGCGCGCCGCCTGGACCGCCGGTAGCAACAGGGCGACCAGAACGCCAATAATGGCAATCACGACCAAAAGCTCCACAAGGGTGAAAGCGCTTCCGGTTGAGATTGAGCGTTTTTGGGGGAGAGATTGAAGCTGCATGACAAATCCCTAATGCTGTAACGTCGGTAGCGCAGCAGCACTCTCCAAGAGGCCACCTTCTCGCCACCGTCCATGAGTTCACATTACTTCGTACTACACGCCAAATGCTAGGCGAGATACAAGACACGCTGCCTGGGATCTCGGCCTAGCGTTTAGGGTTTAAGATCGACGCCGAGACCGGCACAAACCAAGTAGCAATCCACCCAAAGCAAGACTCACCACCGAGGCCGGCTCGGGAACGGCACTCGCTGCGGAAAGTGGGGCAGGACCTTCGAGTGAAAAATCATCGAAGAATGCCGATTGCTGCGGGTCGACATTGAAGACGCCATCAATCATTCTGCCAGTCAATCGTGCCTGGACTGCATTCGCCGGAGCCTCGGCCACCAGCGTGTGATCTAACCAGGTGTTGCTATTCGCACACCCTTCAGTTCCGGTGCAGCCAAGCAGCGATTCTCGGTCCGTCTTGACGTCGATCAGTGCAGGCGTTCCGATCACGATGCCGTTGATGTCGAGAAACGCCAGCTCGATCTCGGTCTTCGTCGGGGAAGGCAAGCCAGCGAAGAGCACATCGGGATCGCCCGAAGCAATCGTATCGACACCGCCCGAGTAATTCCCTTCAAACTTTGTCGAACCCGAGAAGGTGTAAGTTCCTCCTGGAACGATGTCGACCGTTTGCGACATGGTGGCATCCACCGGGTTCGCTTCAAAGATTGCGTGTGCCCCGAAGAAGGGACTTATCCAAACACCACGCGTGCCGCCCGGTGTATTGTTGGCGAAGCCGGCAATAGGTGTGCGTAGGAGTTGATTACCACAGCAGCCGACTGGATCGGTGCTGAGAGTCCAGAAGTCGAGCGCGTTTGGCGGATCGTCGTCCAAACTCGGATTGGTCAAGAGTTCTGTTCCAGAAGCGGAGGCCGCAGTCAGGGAGAAATTGTCGTAGAACGCCGATTGAATATTGCCTTCTGTAATGGCGTTGCCATTCCAAGCCATGTCTTTAGCTTCAGCCGTCAAACGCACATTGACAGCCCCCACAGGTGCTTGGGCGGTCAGAGGAGTATGGTCAAGCGGGGTGCCGGGAAACCAAGACTGTGCCACAAAATCGGCACGAAGATCAAGAGTAGTTGGCGAGCCAACCACAGCCCCCCCAGAATCGAGAAACTCCATTTTGAAAGCAGTCGTAGTCGGGGAGGGGATCGCACCGAAAGGCCCTTCGGCGTCGAGAGTCGTCAATAAGCCCGAGAAGTTGTCTTCGAACATGGAAGTACCTGAGAAAGTATAGGTCTCACCAGCAGAGACAGCCACGGTTTGTTCGAGAACGGCGTTGGTTAGTTGTGCCTTACGACCGTAGTTCGACTGCCAAGTAGCCAAGTCGGCAGAACTTCCAGGAGTGGGCGAGTTACCTCGTTGCCACGTGAGGAAGTCGTTGCCATCAACGTCGTTGGGGACATCCCCATCGAAGTTGCCCTCTGCATCGCCCAAGGGGCCACCGCCATTAAATGGCATCAAGAAAAGTTGTTGCTCGCCCTCTAGCGGACCAGGGACAACACCAGCTGAGTTGGTGGCGGCGCCCGATCCGGTGATAAATTGCTGAAGCTCCCAGCCAGGAAGGTCGAAGCCTTGCGGCGTCTCGAAATCGCCGCTGACTAATAGTTCTACAGCTAATGTCGCGTTTGTTGCCAACGATAAAGTCGTCAGCGTCACCAGTAAAGTAAAAAGTCGTCTCATGTTTTCATCTCCCTCAGAGTTCTGATTGGACTTGCCTTTTCCAGCATTTCCTTGCCATGGTCGCTTCGCCAATCCATGCTCATAGAATTCATGCTTGCTACCTCAAGGTCGCAGCTGCCCCGTCGCGACCCTGTCGGTGTTTTCTTGTTCTACTCAACGCCCTCCAGCTCCTTAAAAAACTAATGCGAGGAAACTCCCGCCTCCTCACCTACACCCGATTGTAGTCACCGTCCTACAATTCATGCAAGCGCTTTCGTAACTTTTTTGCAGGTATTTTATCTACCTAGCCGAAGTCCCTGGGGGCGATGACTGGCTTGCAAGTGTTTAAAAGAGTATTGGGGCCGCAAATACACTGGAAGCAGCAATTCAGCAGGTCTTCAAACGGCCAATTCTTCAAACGGCCAATTCGACGAGGCTCAATATGGATTCTATATCCTCGCATGATTTTGTCCACTAATTCGCGTTGGATGTGTGGCAAGTAGTCTTTTGCAGGGTTCTTGAGAGATGCACGATGCGAAGAAATCATGAAATTCGCAGATATTTGAAATTATGCTTGACTTGAATTTTCGGTCGGGCTATTCTGAATGACATGGCTGCAAACGCTTTCAGGCGATGCCTGTTAGTGCTTGTCGTTTGCTTGTCTCCTACCGGGTTGTGGTCCGTACCTGTCCGGTGAATTTTTTGACGTTCCGTTTTTTCTATTTGGAGGGTGTCTCATGAGAAGTATGTTCGTAGCACTGTTTTCGATGGCGGTGTTCGCCACCACGGCACAGGCAAATTTGTTGGGTGATGGTGATTTTGAACTTGCGACTACTGGTGGTGCTGGTACGGGGTCAAGTCCCGCTTGGACAGTGACAGCACCGTCGGCTGCGGGTTATGAATTTTCAAACGGAGCTTGGGCGGTCCAAGCCGGTGCTCAAGGCTTTTGGTTCCAAAGTTTTGCAGGCGCGCTCGCTGCCGAAGTAGATGTTGAGATTGCAGAGACAGTTGCGGCTGGTTCAGCTGGCGACGCTTCCCTCTCTTTTTGGGCCGCTCGCGAACCCAACGTTGCTGCCGATTCGATCATTGCTAGCTTGTCGGTGAATGGCACGGTGGTGGATTCCATCGATCTGTTGACCGCGACCTTCAATGACGGCCTGAACTTTGCCGATGGCACCGGAACGCAGTTTTCTCTGTCGGCTCCCGGCGTATTGGCTACCGACTCGCTCAGCGTTTCTGTGGCAATGCTCGGTGGCTTGGATGCAGGGATCAACCCGCAGTCGCTCATGGTCGATTCGTTTGACTTGAATGTAGTTCCTGAACCGGCGTCACTCGCTCTGGCAGGCTTTGGCTTGTTGAGCGTTTTGGCATCGCGTCGCAGACGCTAACTGCAAGGGTGGGGTAGCAGAAAATTTGTTTCTCCCGAAAGGGACATCCGCGGCAAGCGGGTGTCCCTTTTTTCTTCAACTTGGCTTATCATAGGGATAGCCCCTGTCACGATACCCTAAGCCGAACGCGCTAGCGCCGGATGAAAAATGCGAAAACTGAACACGCAAGACCATCGGAGGCCCACCACGACAGATTTGCAGCTAGCGTCTGTTGCTAGAGTCTACAAAAGCGCAGTTTGCACCGGACGATACGCGTTCTGCGCGCTGGTCGTTCTCTGCTGCCTTTCATGCAGCCCTGAATCGGGCGCGCCGCAACTCGACCAGGCCGCTGGAGAAACTGCCGCGAGCGTCAGTGAGAATGCCGCGTCGCAGCCGACCTCCCAGCAGTCCTCTGGTGACGATGTCCCTGGGCATTCTGAAACCATCGCGAGTCATTCTGTAACCAACGAGGTGAATTCCACACCCGAGGGCTCTGCCAAAAAAGCAGTAGCACCAACCGTGCAGGCAGGCCAGCCACAGGATGTCAACGCAAACGAAACGACTGTACTCACCACATCGTCGGGCCAAGAATGGGTTGAGGAAGTTCAGCGCGACATGAACCCAGCGAACGACGGCTGGGACAGTGAGTTGTTTGCCGAGCGGGCCGGCAAGCAGCTCAAGCACCTCGGCGAGTTCCTAGTACGTGACGATCCGCCCACGGCAGATGAACTCGCCCATCTCCTGGCAACCGACTTTTCCTCCACGCAGTTACGTCCTGCCGAACGACAACAGGTGTTTGCCGACATGTCGGTCACCGTCGAGCGGCCCCAACAACACGTGCAAGATCCTACCTATCAAGGCGCGGAGGGGCTATCCAGCGCACTGGAAGACTTGACGGCCGGACTTGAGAAAGCTTCTGACAAGCACTTCAAATTCAAGTTGTTCCGCATCACACCGTCAGACCAGCAGATTGAGACCACCTCCTATTTTGAGCTTAGTGGTCGCAACGCCTCTGGAGCTATTCAGCGTTCATCGACCTGGCGTTGCCGCTGGGAGCCGAGTGCACCAGAGCGCGAGCCGCGACTGTTGTCGATTAGGGTGGACGACTACGAAGAAGTGATCGTCCGCAACACTAACCAGACGCTCTTCTCCGATTGCACGGAGAGCATTTTTCGAGAGTCGCGAGCTTACAGCGAGCAATTTCGCCGAGGCATTGATTATTGGCGAGCCAGGCTCGAAAGCTATCTGAACATCTTTTATGACGGGCACCGTGGCCTGGCGATTGGGGATGTAAACGGTGATGGGCTCGACGACCTGTACCTGTGCGAGCCGGGAGGCCTGCCCAACCGCCTGTTCTTACAAAAGGCAGACGGTTTGCTAAGAGATGCATCCGCGCAATCGGGTATCGATTTTTTTGACTCGACACGAAACGCCATTTTCGTGGACTTGGATAATGACGGGGACCAAGATTTGGTGATGCCGATGGAGCGACAGATACATTTCTTTTCCAACGATGGCAAAGGCCATTTTACCCGGAAAGCGAAACTGCCCTTTCAGGGGCAAACTGCGTTCTCGCTCGCCGCGGCGGACTACGATCAGGACGGACACATCGACATCTACGCCTGCTTCTACCATGGCTTGGGCGTGAAGGAATCGAACCGGCAGCCAGCGCCGATTCCTTATCACGACGCTCGGTCAGGCGGCCTCAATCGACTTCTGCGGAATGAGGGGAAGTGGCAATTCCGTGACGTCACCAGCGAGGTCGGCCTTGACCATAACAACGACCGCTGGAGTTATGCCGCCGTCTGGGAAGACTACGACAACGATGGCGACTTGGATTTGTACGTCGCCAATGACTTCGGACGTAACAATCTGTACCGCCAACAGGGTGGCCAGTTCGAAGACGTGGCCGGGCCAGCGGGTGCCGAAGATATGAACTTTGGTATGTCGGCCAGCTTTGGAGACTATAACCGTGATGGCTTGATGGACATCTACATCAGCAACATGTTTTCTAGCGCTGGCGGCCGGATCACTTTTCAGCCCGGGTTCCAAACGGAAGGTTCAGACGAACTCATCGCCGTCTATCAACGAATGGCTGCCGGTAATACACTTCTACGAAATGTTGGCGATGGCACTTTTCGCGATGTGAGTTCGCAGGCACACGTAGGCGTGGGCCGCTGGGCATGGGGGTCGATCTTTGCCGACATCAATAACGATGGCTGGGAAGACATTTTGGTTGCCAATGGTTTTGTCACCGGCCATTTGCCGGGCGATTTGTGAAGTTTCGTTTGGCGACAGGTCGTGTCGCAAGCACCCATGGATGCCTCGGAAGACCCGACGACGGCACGCAACACCGCGTTTCGAATGGCGAACGCTCGCCAGACTGAATTGGTCAAGGCCGGAGTCTCCCAAAGTGGCCATGAACGCAACTGCTGTTTCTTGAACACCGGCACCGAAAGATTCGCCAACATTTCGGCCGCAGCCGGCTTGGACCACATCGGCGATGGGCGGACCTACGCGCGAGTCGATTGGGATCACGACGGCGATCTGGACCTTTGGTCCACCAACCGCACAGCGCCCAGAGTTCAATTTCTACGCAACAACTCCGATACTGAGAATCATTTTCTCGCAGTAAGGCTCCATGGGAATGGCCCGACTACCAATCGTGATGCGATAGGAGCACGTGTCGAAATAAAACTTGCTGGTGATGATCGACCTTTGATTAAAACCCTACGTGCTGGCGAAGGTTTTTTGGCCCAATCGAGCAAATGGGTTCATTTCGGATTGGGGACCAACGACGCGGTCGAACGCCTGATTGTCCGTTGGCCGGGTGGCGAAGCCGAACAGTTCACCAATCTGGAAGCAGATCGCCACTACGCGATCGTGCAAGGCAGCGGTCGGGCTGAGGTTTGGTCGCGACCCGTCACTGCCGTAGAGCTAGAGTCTGACGAAAACGAAGGGCCTCCAAGGACGGATCTGGCCCGTATCCCTCTGAAATTTCCCATTCCGCTGCCAGCGTTTCAGTACAAGACCTTCGCAGGCGAGCAGGTATCGCTGGACAAGTACCGGGGGTCGCCGACGTTGGTGAACCTTTGGGCAAGTTGGTGCCAGCCGTGTCTTGCGGAACTGGTTGAATTCCGAGAACATGCGGATGAGATTCGCAGTGCTGGCCTGACGATTGTTGCCCTTTCGGTCGATGCGGTTGCCGAAGATGCCGCGGCAAACCAAGACAAGGCACAATCGCTATGGGAAAAGCAGAAATTCCCGTTTCAGGCGGGTATGGCGGATACCTCGCTCGTCCAACAAATCGAAGTCATCGTTGATTTTCTGTTCGACCATCGACGCCGCTGGACGGTACCGACTAGTTTTCTGCTTAACTCGGAGGGTCACCTGGCAGCGATTTACATCGGTCGCGTCGATATCGATGAATTGATCTCCGACGTTTCCGCCCTTCAATCGGACGAGCAAGCTTGGTTTCTATCATCTCTGCCGTTTGCGGGACGCTGGGCCGACGAGCGGCGTCTGCCTGATATGTGGCCGTTTGTGGCAAAGCTCTTTGAGAAAAACTATGTAGCCGAGGCGGTCGACTACTTCACCCGATTAGAAAAGCTGCAAGCTCCGTCAGACACGTTTCCCGAGTTGCTTTTTAAGGTTGCTATCGCGCTGAACGATCGAGGAGATCATACAGCGGCAGCTCAACGCCTGCGACAGTCCCTTGAACTCCTTCCGGACAATGCGAACTCGCACGTAGTTCTCGCCAACGTGCTCTCTCTCGACTTGCGCGTCGACGAAGCGATTGAGCACTGCCGCGAAGCGATTAAGCTGCAACCGGAACTAGGCGAAGCGCATTTCGGCCTCGGCAAGCTGCTCGCGTCCCAAGGAAAACTTGACGAGGCTGTTGAGTCCTATCGGCAAGCTGTTCGGCTAGAACCCGAAATTTCGGAATGGTGGATCGCCATGGGAACCGCTTACGCTATGCAAGCGGATTGGCACGGTGCAGCTGGTTCTTTTGAGCGAGCTACGGAATTGTCGCCCGACTCAGCCGAAGCTCAGTTCCAACGGGCTCTCGCACTCAGAAAAAGCGGCGATGCCGAGCAGGCGGTGCCGGCATTCGAACGTGGTTTGGAGCTCGACCCGACCCGAAGCAAGATGGTCTATTCCTACGGTGCCACGTTGGCCGCGCTGGGCCGAACCGAAGATGCAATTGAACAACTCCGAAAGGGTCTCGTGCTTTCGCCCGATTCGGTGGCAATGCTCAACGGCATCGCCTGGATGATCGCCACGCAAGAAAAAGTTCCGGCTCCCCAAGCGAAGGAAGCGGTTCGCTTTGCTGAAAAAGCGGCCCAACTGACTGGGCATCAACACCCGCAAGTCCTCGACACGCTGGCGGCGACCCAAGCTGCCGCCGGAAAGTTTGACGACGCTTTGGCGACCGCGAGGCAGGCACTCAAACTGGCTGAAGCGGCTGGCTCAAAAGATCTCTCTAGAGAGCTGCGGGGTCGAGTGGGACTTTACCGCAAAAAGGAACGTTTTGTCGAGTTCCAACAAGCCCATTGACCCGAATCTAGGGCAGCTTTCGAAACTTCGAGTCGGCACAAAGCCCAGGAGTTGCCCCTAAACCCCGAAAGTGTTTCGGTCGACGAAACGCAGATTACGAAAGTGTGTTTCGCCGCTTGAAAG
>JAJDEE010000208.1 GCA_029259975.1 Planctomycetota bacterium | reverse complement strand
CCTCGAATAGATGGTTGAGCGTTCGTGAGAACCGCTCGCAGAAACAGGTCAGCGATAAATCGCAAAATATTATGTCAACCGGTTGACAACGTGTTGTTCATAGATGGGCCAAAGCGAAGCGGCGGCCCATCGTATCGTTTGGCGTTGAATCTTTCGATATGATGGGCCATGCGGCACCATCCTACGTTGCGATAACTTCCTCCGGTTACGTCAGTCTACAGGCTGCCGTTTTTTTAACACAGAGGCACAGAGGAAACAGAGAGGATTTCCTTTCTAGGGGTTTTCCTCTGCGTAACTCCGCGCCCTCTGTGGTAAATCTTTCCTCCCGCCAACGAACAGCCACG
This sequence comes from Planctomycetota bacterium, assembly GCA_029259975.1. GTDB lineage: Bacteria > Planctomycetota > Planctomycetia > Pirellulales > Lacipirellulaceae > Bythopirellula. The sequence goes on along the minus strand of JAJDEE010000208.1, from coordinate 2,164 downwards.
CCCGGCCAAAAATCGCCTCTGATTTCTCGGCGGTGATCTGCTAAGTTGTCCTCGGCGTCTCACTGCGCCGCTTGTTCTTTGACAACTTGACCAAAACGACTTTTGCGACCCCCTCGTGCAAAAGCAAGACCGCTCGTTGACGCTTGCCTGCTAGTCTCAACGTGCCGAGACGGCCCAACATTCAGCGGAGTTTTGCGCTGTTTGCATCCCAAGATTTCGCAATACCCCGGCAGTTGCGCAGCCTATGGATTTTTGCAACGCGTTGCCAGCAAGAGACTTACTGCTTTCGCCCCCATGTAAATTCGGGCGACTTTTGCGAATAAAAACGCGTTTTGGGTTGCTAGTGCAAAAAGGTCAAAACTTGCCAAAACACACGACGACGTACTGTCACTCACGAAAACCTAATCCGTGAAGTTGGGCAAGAAGATTTCGAGTCCGATCAGGAGAATTGATAGTTGATTGGCATAATGTGACACCAAGCGCTAATCGATCAAGCGCTGCTGGATTACTGATAAAATCTGCTCGGCAACTAGCGTTTTGTTGCCTGCGGCGGTGCTCAGCACTTCGCCATCGGGCGCCAGTATCTCGACACGATTGTCGGCGGAATCCATGGCTTCGACACCATTGGAAATCATCAGGTCACAATGTTTGCGCTCGAGTTTGGCAAGTGCTCGCAGGCGGTGGTCTTCGGTTTCCAGGGCAAATCCGACAACCCAGCGGCGTGCTTTTTCTGCGCCCAGGATTGCGACGACATCGTCGGTCTCGATCAGTTTCAATAGCAGCGGCTCGCCCGTCTTTGAAATTTTGCTTGGTTTCACATGCAGCGGCCGGTAATCGCACGGTGCGGCGGCGCCGATCAGTCCGTCGCAATCGACAAACGTTTCGCGAGCGCTGCTCAACATCTCTTCGGTTGAAACAACCGGTAGTACGGTTGCCTCGCGCGGGTACTCGACCTCGACAGGTCCACTAATGACGATCACTTCGTGGCCTAAATTCAGCGCCGCCGCCGCAAGCGCCGCGCCCATACGACCGCTGGACGCGTTGGTCAGATAGCGCACCGGGTCGAGGTACTGTCTCGTTGGGCCGGAGGTGATCAGGATGCGAGTCATTTTTCTTCGAGCAGCTTGCGAACTACGGCCGTGATTTCACTCGGCTCCGCCATCCGCCCGACCCCTTTTTGCCGGCAGCTTAGCCAGCCTTCCTGAGGGTCGACAAGATGCTGGCCGTCAGCTCGTAGTTGTTCGAGGTTGCGTTGCACCGCTGGTTTGTTCCACATTTCGGTATTCATCGCTGGGGCAACGACCACCGGCCCAGAGAAAGAGAGCAGTAGCGTGCTGAGTAGGTCGTCGGCGAAGCCACCAGCAGCTTTAGCCATGAAGTTGGCTGTGGCAGGCGCAACGCAGAGAAGATCGGCTTGGCGAGCCAATTCGATGTGAGGCCCGAGCGGGAATTCTTGGCCATCGAAGACGCGCGTGTAGACGCGGCGGCCCGTGAGCGCTCGGAAGGTCGCAGGTCCAACGAATTTGGTCGCGGCACGAGTCATTACAACCGACACGCCAATACCGCTCTGGACCAGGTCGCTAACCAGTGCCGCCGTTTTGTAAGCGGCGATTCCTCCAGACACACCGACAACGATTTCGTGTGCCATCGCCATGCTCGCAATCGACTGAAGGGCAATCAGACTTAGAGGTTCGTGAGATCGAGTTCGGGAGGTCCGCCGGCTGCTGCGCCGTCGGCTTCGCCGGTGATCTTCACACGTCTAGACGGATCGAGATAGATTTTGTCCTGCAAGATCTCCTGCACGACGACTTCCATTTGGTTGTCCGATTTGAAATCGACCAAGGTCCGCGCGCCAGCGTTGACCGCTGCTAAGCGTTTTTGAATCAAAGTCGTCAACTTAAAACGACCGCCAACTTTGTTGACGATATCTTCTTCTTTCAGTGCATCAATCATGCGCTAGGCCTTGGGCTTGTAGTATTTTGCAAATATCATCGACCGCCTGGGCTACGGTCTCGTTAACGACTTGGTGTTGGTATCGGTTGGCGAGTTTTAGTTCGTCACTCGCAACGGTGAGCCGCCGCTGGATCGATTCTTCGTTTTCGGTGGCGCGACTTCGCAGGCGGCGCTCAAGTTCTTCTAGCGATGCCGGACGAATGAAGATGGA
>JAJDEE010000207.1 GCA_029259975.1 Planctomycetota bacterium | reverse complement strand
GGCCGGCAAAGACAAAGCCATCTGCGAGACGTACTTGCTCGACCTCGACAGCTAGCAATTCGGCAGCGAACCGTTTCATGCGGTCAATGATTTTACGACAAGCGTCTAGCGCGGCTGCACCGTTGAGATCGGTGCCAGCGCTGGCAGCAGTTGGCGAGGTGTTATGGTTTTTTTCGGTCGAGGTTGTCATCAGCCGTACGCGATTGGGCACGAGGCCAAACTCGTCGGAGACGAGTTGACGTATTTTTGTGTTGAGTCCTTGACCCATTTCAGTACCGCCGGTGGAGACCTGCACGGTGCCATCGGTGTAAACATTAACCAAGGCGTTTGCTTGATTCAGAAACTTGGTAGTAAACGAGATGCCAAATTTGACGGCGGAGATTGCCAAGCCCTTCAGGTGCGTTGGGCTGGTGCGGTTAAATTCGTCGACGGCTGTCATCCGCTGTCGATATTTGGACGACTCGGCGAGCTGATCAAAAATTTCTTCGAGCATGTGGTCGCGAACCGTTTGCCCGTATTGGGTGACGCTTCGCTGTGTGTCGCCATCGCGGTAGAGATTCAGCCGCCGGACATCGAAGGCATCGCGCTCGACGACTTGGGCGATTTCCTGAAGGCAGCTTTCGATGACTGCGATGGCTTGCGGTCCGCCAAAACCTCGGAAGGCGGTGTTGGGCGGCAAATTGGTGCGGCAGACTTGGCCGCTGGCGCGAAGCTGCGGAATGTAATAAGCGTTGTCGGCGTGGAGCAGACTGCGTTCCATGATCGATGTGGACAGGTCAGCGAAGGCGCCGCCGTTGGAGAAGTAGTCGAACTGAGCAACGAGCAGACGACCGTCGTTGTCGAAGGCAATGCGATAGTCGGTTTGGTAGGTGTGGCGTTTGCCGGTGATCCGCATATCGTCGCCACGGTCGAGGACCAAACGCGCAGGGCAGCCGGTATGGTGAGCAACCAGCGCGGCCATAACTGCAGTAAGCGAGGACTGCGTTTCTTTGCCACCAAAGCCGCCGCCCATCCGCGGACACTCGCAAACGACCTCGTTCATGCCAAGCCCCAACGCTTCGGCGACGACTACCTGCGCTTCGGTTGGATTTTGTGTCGAAGAGATGACTTTGATTGTGCGGTCCTCGCCCGGTTCGGCGAGCGCGGCTTGTGTTTCAAAGTAAAACTGTTCTTGTCCGTTGCTGTGAAATTGGCCGCTAAGTGTGTGTGGAGCGTCGCGAAAGGCGGACTCGAAGGCGTCGTCGTCCTCTGCAGCTGGGCTGATCATGTGACTCTGGGGGCCAATAAACGACTCAGCACTGATCGCATCGTCGATCGTCAGCACGGCAGCACGCTCTTCGCAGTCGATCTGCACAAGTTGCCTGGCTTGCTTGGCGGCCGCCGCTGTGACGGCACCGATGACAACCACCGGCTGGCCAAGGTACGAGATTTCTTTTTCCACCAGGAAAGGTTCGTCGGAGAAGATCGCACCGAAATGATTGGAACCGCCCAAGTCTACATACGTGAGCAAGCAGACCACGCCCGGCACAGCACGAGCGGCAGTCAAGTCGATCGAGCGAATGTGCCCTGCGGTTACAGGCGTGCCAACAAAATCGACGTGGAGTTCGCCTTCGCGTCGAGGCAGGTCGTCGATGTACTGCGCCGCACCTGTAACGTGGCCGACAGCAGAATCGTGAGGCAGCGGTTTGCCAACGGATGGCATTGTCAGACCTCCACCGTGGATAGGCTTGCGGAGAGATCGTGGAAGCACTTTGCGAAGAGGTTTTCGACGAGTTGCAGGCGATACGTCGCACTGCCGCGGACGTCGGAGATGGGTGTAATTTCATCACGAGCCAGACGCCCAGCAGTCTGCAAAGCATCAAGGCTAAACGGCTTTCTAGCTAGCGAAGCTTCGGCCTTTGGCAATCGTGCGATGGTCGGCCCAACTCCGCCAGTCGCGATGCGAGCCGAGAGGATGGTTTGGTCGTCCAGCTCGAACCAAAAGGCCGCTGTGACCGTGCTGATGTCCATGTCGCGGCGTTTGGAGATTTTGTAGAGCTTGAGGTGTTCGTTGGAGGTTGGTAACGGGGTACGTACCGAAACGATCACTTCGTCGGGTCGCAGGTCGAGTTGTTTGTAGCCCAAGTAAAACTGTTCGATTGGCACTTCGCGGCGACCGCCGACGCTGGCCAACTCAATCGTTGAACCAGCAACATAATGAAAGGGGATCGAGTCGGCGATCGGCGAAGCATTGGCCAAGTTGCCGATCAGCGTACCAGCGTGTCGCACCTGGGGGCTGCCGAAGCGTGTGAGAATTTGATGGTACTCGGGCACTTGTTCGCGCACAAATGCTTCGATGCGAGACCAGGAGACCGTGGCACCAATGACCAACTCGTTGTCCACAACCTCTAGTTGGTCCAACTCCGCAACACCTTGGGTAAACAGAATGTCCGTCGGAGAAAACTTGCCATGATTGTGTTGAACACCGAGGTCGGTCGCGCCGGCAACAAGGGTTGCACTAGTTCGCTCGGCGCGGCGCGAGAGTAAATCGTCGAGCGTGGTAGGTAAGAAAATTTCTGGTGGAGTGGAATTTGTTACAACGCTGTTGTTTGTTTCAGCTACGTGACGTGCATTGATATGAACTGGACCGTTGTCGAGCGATGTAAGACTTGCGAGCATGGAGCTAGTGTCGAACTTGGAGTCAACGCTCGTTATGTCGACGGGGTTCAAGGTATGACCAGCATCCAAAATTTGAGCGTAGCCAGTGCAGCGGCAGAGGTTGCCTGAGAGGCCAAGTCGCAAGTCATCGTCGGTTAAGTTGTTATCGCAGGATTGCTGCTCGACAAGCCCATGCATGGCCATCACAAACCCTGGAGTACAAAAGCCGCACTGGCTGCCGTGGCAGTCGACCATCGCCGTTTGCACAGCAGTTAGCGTCTCCTGATGTTGGAGGCCCTCGACAGTGATCACATGACAGCGGTCCAGCTGATAAACAAAGGCGATACAGGCATCGATGGTTTGATACTCAAAGCTATTACCCTCGGCTCCGAGTTTGCCGACCAAGACTGTGCAGGCACCGCAGTCTCCCTCGGCACACGCGACTTTAGTTCCGGGTAACCGTTGAGAAACACCAGAGCGGAGATAGTCGGTCACTGTGCAAGCAGCCAGAGGGCCACTCACACAGTGTCGAATCCCGTTCAAATAGAAGACTAAGTGATCTCGCATGGCGGAAGAATGTCTCGGAATGCCCCCAAATTATTTCGGCAAGAGGTACGCCGTTGGTGGCTGCCGGGAAGACCTCCCCGGGCCGACAAGCTACCCGCACGATAGATTCGCGTCGCAGCTGCGTCAATGCTTGAAATCCAGCCCCGGCGTGCGGATGCCCCCACCAGGGGCCATTGTTGTGCTCGGCTTTAGGAAGGAATGAAATCCTGAAACTCGCGAATGAGCTGCACATCGATACTCACGCTTAGTTTACCGAGTATGCGAGTTCGATGCTTGGCAAACGTTTGGAAAGTAATGTCGAAAAGAGCGGCGAGCTGCTTGATCGTCCGGTCTTTAAGCAATTCTAGAAAGACCTCGTGCTCTTTGGGAGTTAGCTTGTCTAGTTGCTGGTGTTTGGCCTCGGCGATGTGCGTCGCTTAGCGGTGTTGCTTGTCCTTTGCCAAAGCCTCTTCGATGCGGCTTAAGAGGATGTCACTATCAACAGGCTTCATAAGCACGTCACAAGCCCCGGCGCGAAAGGCTTCCGATGCAAGACGCACATCTACGTGCCCTGAGATAAAGAGGATCGGAACAGTTATCTTCTGAGTGTCCAGCATCGACTGAAGTTGCAATCCACTTGCGCCCGGCATACGCAATACTCTATTTGCAACAAGAATGGCTTGTTGAGGGTTCGTTCGTCTGTGAGAGGTGCGGTGAGGCGAAACGATGCTTTAGCTCCTGCAGTGCAAACCAGCCAATCAACAGGAGTAGGACGATGACGCTGATGATGCTCGACCAAGTATCTGTTGCGTGTAAGTGTGCGACAGTTGCCACGTTTTGATCAACCAAAAAACCAAACAGCCAACCACTGGCAATACTGCCAAAGATCATGGTGGTTAGGTAGATCGTAAGTGAACGCCGACCAAGTGTTCGGTAGACAGCTCCGATTGTTGCCATGTTAGTGGCAGGGCCAGCCATTAGGAAGACAATCGCCGCACCGGCAGGGAGACCACTGGCAACCAAGGCCGCCGCGATCGGTACCGAGGCGGTAGCGCAGACATAGAGTGGCAACGCGACAATTAGCGTCAAAATCATTGCCATCAAATTGCTTCCACCTCCCAAGCCAGACAGCGCGTCCGTTGGCACAGAGGTGGTGATTGCGGCCGAAACAACCACGCCCAACAGCAGCCAGCGCCAGATCGATCGCAACAGTTCTAAGCTATGTTGTAACAGTGCCCCTAAACGATTTGGTGGCGTTGACGACGAGCTTTCTGTCGAAATGATGGGAAGCAAAGCCTGCTTTTTACGATCGGCCCACCAGCCACCCAAAAGCCCCGTCACCGCCGCGCTAGCGACTTTGAACAGAGCGAACGGCCATCCTAAAAAAGAGGCACTAACAAGTATCGAATCGACTCCTGTTTGAGGCGTACTGATCAAAAAGGCGACCGTAGCGCCGTTGGATGCGCCACTTTGCTTCAGGCTGAGTCCTACTGGAATCACAGCGCAAGAACATAGCGGTAGCGGCACACCTAGCACGACAGCTTTAAGGATTCCAAACGGACCAGAGAATTGTCGCTTCAGAAAATCTCTCGGCAGCAAAACATGCAGCACGCCAGCAACTAACGCCCCCAGCAGGAGCCAGGGCGCCAAATCTAACAGGATCTGCCAAATTGAATCGAAGAAGGCGATCATGCCTGAATCATACGTGCTTATGCACTGTAAAGGCAAAGCCAAAAAATATCCTAGGGGTTGTTGATCGCCATTTGTGCTGCATCTGCCACCGCAGCAGGCGAAAATCCTGGTAGTGCGACGCCTGAGGGGCTAATCGGTGTGGCATCATGCACTAATAGGCCCTGCTCGCCAACGAAAAACGTGTGGAACCCGTCGACAATCAGGTCGTAGCTTTCTATATCGAAAGCGGTTTCCACGTCTGCAATTCGATTTTCTGTGATCGCTCCGTGCAGCGACTGCCCTGCCGATAGCTTGGAGACGCGTTGCCAACCGGCACCAGTTGTCCAAATGACATGACCGGGGGCAGCGTGAAGCGCGAAGCCGTTGAGATCGATCTTCGTGACCGTGATTTCCTGTGGGTTCGCGATTGCCAGAACAATTTTGTACGCCAGCTCACCAGTCTGTGGGCCTTGAGCAAGTACAAAGTCGCCAGGCAGCACTTTTTCAACAGGCTGCTTACCTAGTTGGGTCCAAACCCAGGTGCCACGTGCCAAACCTCGCTGCTGTTGGTTAAGCAAGGCCATGTTCAACTGTTGGCGCGCGCCGACGGTAGCAATGTCAGGGTGCCTGTCGAGATAATCGCCCCACCAATTCCACCAGGACTTAGGAAAGGCGGAGAGCGTTTCGCCAGTGACTTCGTTCAATACGTCGGCAATGCGTTCGTTCTGTACACGCAATGCGTTATTCCTACGAGCGATCTGATTGTCCGCCGCTGCGGCTTGTGCTTTTGAGCGATTGAGCGTGTTTCTACGATTGGTCCGATAAGCTGGATGCTCGGCATACAACGTATCGACGTACTCTGTTGTGGTTTCATTTCTGGTATTGGTTCTCGCAGGAGTCGTGCTCGCTGGTACGATATGTCCATTGCACTCAAAAGCCTCGCGATGCCGAGCTGGAATGTACGTTGTTTCTTGCCGAGTCCTCCTTCGGTACAGATCGGTCGAAACATAACGCTGGCCAGGAATGGTCCTGGAAGTTTGGTAATCTCTCTCGTAATCGCCATAAGGCGTGTCTTGGGCATAGATGTAGTGATTAACAATCTGGTTACCAATCTGATTGATGCTGACAGATGCTTCGATCGGCATCTGCATCTCCGAGAGCAGTTGCGGCACATATTCTTGGAAGGGTTTTGCTTTCAATTGGTCGATCGCCGCGTAACGGACCGATTCATCGGGGTCCAGCACAGCGTACTCGACTAAAACTTCGATTGCTTGCTGCGAGTTTATTCCACCTAAAGTGGCCAAAAGCTCAGTCTGGCGAGTAATCGTCTTATCTTCGTCGCGTGCAGGTTCAGAAAACTCTTCCAACAAGGCAGGTACGGCAGCCGGTGCGCGAATTTTGCGTAGCTCTTGGCGGGCGGCTATTTTCTGTTCAGGATCGTCTTGCTCTAGTTCGCGGCGTAGTCGTATCGCTGTGGCTCGCCAAGTTTTTTTCTGTTTGAGCCACTCGCGCTCACGCTGCCTGGACCGTTCGGCTTCGTCAAGGGTGAGCAGCTTTCCCTGGTGCCAGATAAGCTCTAATTCACTCAGCGCAGCGCGATGTCTCTGGTCGAATCGCAGCACATGAAGCCAGTGCATGTTAGCGAGATCTTCGAGATCGTGTTTCTTGCACCATCTAGCGAGTCGTTCGTGATCGGCTAAACGATCGGTGGCCTGCTCTCGTAAATTGCGATAAGATGCTAAGTGCTTGTCGTTAGCTGTTTGCTGTTGGATCTGTTCCAAAGTTAGCCATTGATTGTCAACCATTATCTCGCCGGCATACCAACGGGCTAAGCGTTCATTGCCCGCAGTGTTCAAAAGGTTGCCGCGTAGCAAATCACCATCCACGTAGGCAATCCTTGCCTCCAGCTTGTCGCGGCTAGCGGCAGCTTGCTTGCCGATGTCGACTACCTCGGCAGTAGCCGTTAGTGCGAAAACCGAGGTGATAAATCCTACCCATGTTGGAATGGCAGTTGTAAAAAGAGTAGGGGTCTTGACTGGTTGACGGCACATTGCTTTTCTCCTGTTCCGAATAGAAAAGTAGGGCACTAGTGTTTCACCCCCGCCATCCTAGCAAAACCAAAGTCGAGATGGCAAACCCATTTTGCTTGAAAATTATGATGCTAGACCTTAGGAAACGATTCTTGAATCGTTTTGATGACAATCGTTACAACTGCGAAAATCGTGCCGAATCGTGAGCTATACTTTACTCCGGTGTTTTATTCATTGGGTTGCAAATCGCGTTAGAAATCGTGCGTTTGCGACTAATGTCCGATTCACAATTGCTTCTCCTGTTGAACTCACGACCTACGGCTATTGGATAATCGGTATGCAGACGATGGACCAAGATCATGAGCGAACTTGCTCGCTCGACGAGCTTTTGAATCGCCTCGATAAACTGCATAGCTCTCCGACTGTGGCGCTACGAGTCATGGAGATTACGCGCGATCCAGAGTTTCAGATGGAATCCGTAGCAGAGTGTCTGGAGCTTGATCCGGCGTTGTCGGCTTCGATCTTACGGCTCGTAAACTCTTCGTACTATGGTTTGGTCGACGAAGTGACGAATTTGCGGCACGCGCTGACTTATCTAGGTCGTCGCTCGTTGCGATTGACGGTACTTAGCTTTGGACTGGTGAAGGCTTTGGTCAGTGGCGCGCCGGCCCAATTCCATCAGAATTATTGGCGGAGGTCGCTTACGATGGCTGCCGCAGCGCGAGAGTGCGCCAAGATGATTAAAGGTACACGTGTCGACCCCGATACGGCCTTTGCTACCGGGCTGATTGCCGATCTTGGCATGTTGGTGCTCGCACAACTCGAAACCGATACTTATGTGGAGATCGCCGAAGAGCCTGACCACACTATCGACCTCGTCCAGAGAGAACGTGCTGCGTTTGGCTTTGATCACATGGCGGTGAGTCGAGGTTTAATGATGCGGTGGCAATTACCAGAGGATCTCGTTGAAGCAGTCGGTAATCATCATGTCTATTTACCGGTCTCCACTCCACTCAACCATATCGCTTTGGTTGCGAATTTGATTACCGAAGTAATATGGACACCCGTCTGCCCCTACATGCAGCCTCTACAGCAGGTGATGTTTCGGCAGTTGGACTTAGACGTCGACGACCTGATTACCTTGGTGCTAGCCACAAAGGATTCTGTCGACGAAGGTACAGACATATTTGGAGTGCGGCTACAGGGCGAAATCGATCTTGAGGCGGTGGAGCTACAAGCTCGCGAGTTGTTCAAAGTCGCCTCAGAGGATATTGCCAATGATCAGGACAGTGTCGATTTGCCGGGAATCGAAGGCTTTATTAAGGTTCCGTTGGGGTAGCAAGCAAACCGTTGGCCTTTAGTAGATCGTGAGGCATTTTCGCTTTCCGAGCAGAGGTCACACTTCAACCTGAGAATCCTCGGAGGGCGAATCCTCGGAGGGATAAGGGGCTTCGTCGCCATTGATTTGGCTCATCGCATTGTGAGCGGCACGCTGTTCCGACTCTTTTTTGCTTTTGCCCCAGGCGGACGGAAATCGTTGCTCAGAGACCTGCGCTGAAATCTTGAAACACTTGCTGTGGTCAGGGCCTTTTTCGTCTAGTAAATGATAGACGGGCGTAACGCCATGTTCGCGCTGAGCGTACTGCTGGAGCTGCGACTTGTAATTGTTGCCGAATTCGCCAGAGACCGTTTGTTCGATTTCTTCGGCGATACACCGCAGAATAAAGTCTTTCGCAGGTGTCATGCCTCCATCGAGGTAAATAGCTGCGATCAACGATTCCAAGGCCGCCGCTACGACTGATCGGGGAATCTGTGGATCGGCCGCCATGCCTTTGCCCAAGATGAGATACTCTTGCAAGTCGAGCCGCTCGCTGATCCGTGCGCAAGTGTCACGGCTGACGACGACCGACTTCACCTTGGTTAGCTCGCCCTCCATGTATTCGGGATACTGCAAGTAAAGCTGCTCGCAAACGACCATCCCTAAAATCGCATCGCCGAGGAACTCCATTCGCTCGTTGGAGGCAAGCCGGTGCGAGACGCCCGAAGCATGTTTCAAGGCGTCGGTCAGAAACTGGAGAGATTGGAAACGATAGCCGATCTTTTCTTGGCAGGCGTCGAGATCGGTGTCGTTTGCGCTGGCAGTCTCTTCGATCTGGTTGTCGTTCATGGTAGTAGCAAGCTGCCTGTGCCTTGCGGCTCACCCTGCCCTGTGCCCTGCGACTCACCCTGCAACGTACAGGCTCAGCCGTAACATACGATCAAGACGAGAGGACAATCAGAAATAAATGTGAAGAAACGCGTAAAAGCTGGCCACATAAGCCTTTCCGTATCTTATGATAGGCTAATCTTGGACTAGGATAATGTCAACGCCGCTGACGACTCGATGATCAATACGCTTTACCTACCTGAACTACGCGAGATGCTAGCCACGCAAGATGACGCAGGGTTGCAGGAATTTTGTACTGCGCTGCATCCTGGGCGGACTGCCGAGTTTATGGAGGGGCTTTCCGCAGCCGAAGCTTGGGCCGTGTTGCTGACGACCGATTTGTCGACACGCGTTGAAATCTTTGGGTTCCTGCCCGAAGAGGTGCAGACCGAGATCGTCGAGGTCAGCGATCCGCAAGAGATCAGCGAGCTGATCGCCCAGATGCCGCCAGACGATCGAGTCGACTTGCTGAATCAAGTCGATCCTGCCGTCGTCGAAGCGACATTGCCTTTGGTACCCACCGAAGAACGCCGCGACATCCTTCGCCTACGTGCCTATCCCGAAGGTACTGCCGGTGCGGTGATGACGACCGAAGTCGCCCGCTTGAGCGAGTCGGCGACCGCGGGCGAGGCCCTGCAGGAGTTGGGTCGGCAGGCGCAAGACCTAGAAACCATCTACTACGTTTACATCGTCGACGACGAAAATCACCTGCGTGGTTTGGTTTCTGCGCGGCAACTCGTCACCCACATTGGCCGCCCGCAGACGCCGATCGCCGATTTGATGGAACGCGATTTGGTAACCGTGGAAGCCAATGACGACCAAGAAGCCGTCGCCCGGAAGGTGGCCGACTACGACTTTCTTGCCATTCCCGTGGTCGACGACGAGCAACACCTGGTTGGCATCATCACGCACGACGACATCATCGACGTGCTGCAAGAAGAAGCCACCGAAGATGCCCACTTGGCGGGTGCGGTCGAACCGCTCGACCTAAGCTACATGGCCACCCCGGTGTTGCGGCTCACAAGATTGCGCGCGGTTTGGTTGGCCGTGTTGTTCGCCGCCGCGCTGCTCACGGCACTCGCGCTGCGCTCTTACCACGGCACGCTGGAGCGAGTTGCCTGGCTGGCCTGGTTTGTACCGCTCATCATCTCCAGCGGTGGCAACACAGGGAGCCAAAGCGCCACGCTGGTGATTCGCGCGCTCACCACCAAAGAAATTACGCCCGACGATTGGGTGAAAGTAATGTGGCGCGAGCTGGCCGTCGGTGTGCTGCTGGGCATTTTGCTCTCCGCCGCGGGTTACATCGCGGCTTGCACGATGGGACTGCCATGGTTCGACGCATTCGTGCTGCCGATTACGCTGATGCTCGTGGTGATTTGCGGCACACTCGTCGGGTCGCTGCTGCCGCTGCTGTTCAAACGCTTGGGGCTCGATCCCGCGTTGATGAGTACGCCCTTCGTGGCGGGCATCATCGACATCGTGGGCATCGTCGTATTGATGCAGGTGGCAATGCTCCTGGTGCGCGACTTCGCACCTTGAACACCTAAGAAGTAGCCGCACTCACACGTCAAGCGCCGCTTGCCCCATGTACATTTGCAGCACTTGGCTTTGCACTTTGATGGCGCGAATCAGCACCCAAATTTGATCGCGCGAAAACTGCTCGGGATCACTACTGGCCAACTCTTCTAGCTCTTGGGTCATTGCCGCGTGTTGGTCGGTGACCAATTGCAGCCTCATGCCTGTCTCGTGCCACGCGGCTTGCAGTGCCTCGTCGTAGCGGAGCGTATCGATGTCTTCCACGCTGTTGCAAATCAACAGGCAAAGGCGGGCGACTTCGTCAATCGTCGCACCACTTTGCAGTCGCTCAACACGCTGGGCAAGTTCGTGGCAGTTCATGGGCACGACGCGATTCGGAGAAATGCGAAACGGTAGGCCGCGACATTCCGGCCCGAATCCCTACAGCAATCGTAGCTCACATGAAGTGGCCAGCGATTCAACGCGCCCGCACAATCGGCACGATCCATACCGAAATGCGAACCGGGCTGGCCGTGGTTGGGTCTTTGCATGTCGGCAGCAAACCGCGTAGAACACAGGTTGGATTGAGCGTCGATCCCCGGAGGGCAGGCCCCCAAATTTGTCAGAATTGTCGTCCCGAGGTCCGCCAATGGATCTGGGCGGCCAGCGCGACATCCATACCGCCATCCAGATTCCTCGGCGGACCTCG
>JAJDEE010000206.1 GCA_029259975.1 Planctomycetota bacterium | reverse complement strand
CGTGTCGAGCCGCGTCAGCACGATAATCCGTCCACAGCCCGCTTTGCCCGCTTCGTTCCAGGCCCGGCGTGTGTTGACTTTGATGCCTGCATGGGCGTCGATCGCGATGAGCGCCGTTTCGACCGCACTCAACGAGCCGATCATCTGCCCGACCAAATCGGGATAGCCGGGCGTGTCGATCACGTTGAAATGTTTGCCGGCGTGATCGAAATGGGTGACGGTCGCTTCGACCGAATGCTTGTGGTGTTTTTCTTCTTCATCGAAGTCGCAGATGCTGGTGCCGGCATCGACGCTCGGCTTCGAGCTGACCGCACCACTATGCACGAGAAGTTGATCGACCAGAGTCGTCTTGCCCGACCCTCCGTGTCCACAAACGACAAGGTTACGAATATCAGCGATGTTTCTAGTCATCTCAACTCCTTCAAGCAAGAAAAGTTATATGTATTGGCGTGTTAAGTCACCTCGATCGCCTCTGTCAGTTTCAACGTTCCCTCGTAAATTGCTCGCCCAATGATTGCTGCTGCCAAGCCCGCCTCGTCCAAACGGCGCACATCGTCGATCGTTGTGACTCCGCCCGACGCGACGACCGGCACATCGACGTGCCGCTGCATCTCGGCCATCGCTTCAACATTGGGGCCTTGTAACATGCCGTCGGTCGCGATGTCGGTGTAGACGATCGCCGCCAACGGAACATCGCGAAACTGATCGGCCAGCTCAGTCGCCGGCGTGTTACTCGTTTCGAGCCAACCATCGGTCGCGACCATGCCATTACGGGCATCGATGCCCAGAACGAGCCGGCCAGGATATTGCTGGCACATCTGGCGAAACCAGTCGGCATTTTTCAGTGCCGCCGTTCCTAAGACCACCCGCCCGAGTCCCGTGTCGAGCAGTGTCTCGATCGTCGCCTCGTCGCGCACGCCGCCGCCCAGTTCGCACTCCATGTCGACCGCCGCGACAATCTTACGGACGACATCATGATTGGTCGGCTTGCCATCGCGAGCGCCATCGAGGTCAACCAAATGCAGATATTTGGCTCCGTCGGCGGCAAATCGCTGGGCCATGGCGACCGGATCGTCAGAAAAGACCGTCTCGCGAGCATAATCGCCCTGCTGCAGGCGGACACACTTGCCGTCCCGAAGATCAATCGCCGGCCAAATTTGCATACTACGTCACCGCTAATAAGTACGCTTGAGTGGAAAGAGTACGACCATCAATATCGCATAGGGACGCAGAGTTTTCAAGCGTCAGTAAATACTATCTAAAGTCTCTCGCAAAGACGCTAAGGCGCAAAGAGTTGGTGGTACTTTTTGGGACAACGGTAAAGTCCTTTTCCAAGCTAAGAACCAATAGAATGAACCACAACCACACAACGAACACAACGGGTTTTACGTCGTGTTCGTTGTGGTTAGTTTCTTGTAGGCTGGCGCTTACAAAAATTCTCCCAGGTACTTCTTTGCGTCTTAGCGCCTTTGCGTGAGATTTAGGACAATTCCGCAAAGTTCTGCAGCACCTTCAGCCCCGCACTTTGGCTCTTCTCGGGATGAAACTGCGTCGCGTAGAGGTTCTCGCGCCAGATCATCGCGCAGAATGGGTCGGGATATTCCGCCTCGCCCGCCACAATCTCGTGGTCTTTTGGCACGACATAATACGAATGCACAAAATAAAAGTGCGTTTGATCTTCGATGCCGGCGAAGATCGGCGATTCGCGGCGGTAGTGGACTTGGTTCCAGCCCATGTGCGGAACTTTGTACTCGCGCGGCACCTCAAAACGTCGCACCTCGCCGGGCAAGATGCCGAGGCCTTCGTGCTCGCCGTCTTCGTAGCTCGTGTCGAACAGAAGTTGAAGGCCGAGGCAGATGCCAAGAAATGGTTTTCCAGAGTCGATCGCTTTGCGGATGGGCGCGACCAAGTCGCGTCGCTTCAGTTCGGCAATTGCATCGGCGAAGGCTCCTACGCCGGGCAACACCAATTTGCTCGCTTTGGCAATGACCGCCGGATCGCTGGTGATTGTCGCCTCGTGACCGACGCGCTCGAACCCCTTTTGCACGCTACGAAGGTTCCCCATTTGGTAATCGATAATGGCGATCATACGTAGAGGGTAGGCTGCGGGCTGGAGGAAGTGAAGTCGGTCGACAAGCTTGTTGCTTATAGCCTACAGCCTACAACCTACAGCCTCTACCCCTTGCTCTAACTATGCCACAGCAGAAATTCGTTGTGAGCAGAGTAAAACGATCAACGAGAAAGCCACTAGCAAAATGCTACTTGGCTCGGGGACCGACACGTTGGGAAACAACCCTGCCTGCGGAACAGCGAGTAGGGAGTATTGCTGAGGGTACAAACGGTTGGAATGGCTTAGGCGGTATTGGACGACAAAGTACACGCTCGGCAATGTATCCTCTAACTGAGGCAGGTAAGGATAAATGGAATTAGGCAACGTAATGTCTTCTTCCGCTTGAAATATTTCACTGTCCAGATCGGTTAGGTCAACGCAGAAGCTTAGGCAGATTTTCTGGCGCAGCAATGCTAGCAGCCTTACCGGCTCGCCATACGCTCAGGATAGACCACAAACTCGACCCGTCGATTACGGGCTTTGCCAGCGTCGGTGGCGTTAGAAACCACCGGGTGATTTGCGCCGTGGCCGATCACAAACAGCTGCTGAGCGGCGATGGTGCCGCGTTGCATCAGCGAGTTGTAAACGGAGAGTGCTTGGGCGGCTGACAGATGGTGGTTGCTGGGAAACTGCTGCGAGTGGGTCGCCGAGTTGTCGGTGTGGCCTTCGATGCCGATGATTTGGTCTGGAAAATTGCGCCGCAGCTCAGCGGCCACGCTTTGGATCAGTTGGTCGGCGCCGTTTTTCAGATAGTTGCTGCCCGGCATAAAGACTTGGTCGCCGGCGACCTCTGCCCGCACGACATCGCCGTCTTGTCGAATCGAGACGCCAGGAATCTCCGCCAGCGTTAGATTTTTTGTGAGGCTGTTGTTTGCCCGAATTTCTGCCCCGGCGCGCTGCCGAGACGAGGCGACCAGGGCCGTCGTTTTGGTTTTGAGCTGCTGGTTGTCGTCGCGTGTGGCGAGCAATTGCTCGGTCGTGGTGCGAAGTTGATCGCGTGTGGCAGTCACCTCGTCGGTGAGTAGCTGAATTTGCTGACGCGACTGGGCCAGCAGCGATTCGAGTTCTTGATTGTCTTTGTCGAGCGACTGGGCACGCGTTTGATATTCTTGGTTTTGCTGCGCAATCAACTGCATCTGCTGGGTTTGTTGTTGCCCAGCAAGTCCGCCGACGGCCCCTGCCCCATTGGCTCCGGCAGTCCGATTGGGTTTATACACCAACCGCCCACACCCGACGGTGAGAGCCAGTGGCAGAAGTCCCAAGAGTAAAATGGCTCGCAGCACAGCAGTCGCCCGTGAATCGTGATCGAAAAGGTTCAACAATTGGCAGGAACCGTAGCAAGCTTGGGCGGGGGCTGCAAGATCAGGTGCGGGGCGAGTGCTAGCAGAGTGTGTTTTTACCGAGATTCGCGGGTTACTGGAAGCTGTGGTACAATATTTGGTATGACAACTCTCAATGAAATTATCACGGCGGCGCAGGCTTTGCCGCCTTCTGATCGGGCTCAGCTCATTTCTTCGCTCTGGGAAAAGTCTTCGCCGGAGGAATGGGTTGCACCAGATGCAAAATGGATTGCCGAATGCAATCGGCGTAGCGATGCTTACGATGCAGGCGAAATGACCGGTTCCTCGTGGACAGAAGTCCGCGAACGAGCTCGCCGTAAGGCCGGGCTTGATGGCTGAGTTGATTCTGTGTTCGGCTGCCGAGGTGGACTACACCGAATCGTTGTACTGGTATGCTGAGCGTAGTGTTGAGGCGGCAAGTGATTTTGATGAGGAGCTACATTTCGCGTTGAATGAAATCAAAAATGCTCCCGAACGATTCCCTCTTTGCGATTCACGTCACCGGTTCTTTCTGATACGCCGCTTTCCGTTTCGGATTATCTACCGGATCATTCACGCGGATATTGTCGTCATTGCAATTGCACATGCCTCTCGGGCTCCCGATTATTGGGTAAACCGGTAGCCACTGGCAACCGCATCCCCGGATATTCCCCATAAAACCGTTTGATATAATTGCGGTGCCAGCGTTGCGGCTTGTGGGGCACCCAGCCGTGGCGTTGGAGCAAGCGATCGGACAGACGCCGATTGAAAGCGTCGCAGAGCAGTGCGTCGGTCTGTTTCAGTTGGGCGATCGCGTCGAGAGTAGCGAAGGCGGCAATAAACGTCGCATAATGCGTGGCCTTGGTCGTGACAACGTACTTAACTGCCAAGAAATTTGGGAAATTACGTGGCTGATTGTAATAGAGCAGGCAACGATCGGCTTGACCGCGGGCGTGATAGGCGGGGCCAACTGGCAAGACTTCGGGCCAGGCGAGCAGCTTGGGCCATGGGCGCAGGTGGATGGCGATCAGTTTGCCGGCGGAGGTTTCGATGACACCGTAGCGGCGACGGCGAACGAATTCTTGGCTGGTTTCCCAGTCGGTGATTGTTTGCCAAAGTGGATTATGCATTGTTTCCCCCACCAAACAATCTGATTTTGATTTGCTGCCACACCGCCAGCATCAGCCCGAGCAGCACGACACAAACAACCAACACCGCTGGCACTAGCCAGGCCGCTTGGAAGGCGAACTGGGTGCGGTTCCAAACGTCGGCCCAACGCACCATCACGAAGAGCGAAGCCAAGCATAAAAATGGTCCGTAAGGAATGACGTCATCGCTTTTGGTGACGAGTTGTACGATGCCGACGATCAGGCCGGCGAACGGCGCGAGGAAGAAAATGATGATCCCCGCCTGCCAGCCAAGAAACGTGCCGACCATCATCATCAGCGTCACGTCGCCGAACCCCATGGCTTCGCGTTTCAAAGCGGCGGTGCCTGCAATTCTCACGCCCCATACCAAGCCACCGCTGATGGCCAAGCCGAGGAGCGAGGTGAGCAAACCCACCCAAGCC
Organism: Planctomycetota bacterium; assembly: GCA_029259975.1. Taxonomy (GTDB): domain Bacteria; phylum Planctomycetota; class Planctomycetia; order Pirellulales; family Lacipirellulaceae; genus Bythopirellula. The sequence continues at coordinate 1,293 of JAJDEE010000206.1, read as the reverse complement.
GGCCCACCACGCCACCAAACGGAAGCCACGGTTAGGCTGCCTAGTCCTGCAATGATGCAAAGTGGTGGTCGAGTCAACTCGCGCGCGACGCGTCGCAACAATACACTAAGCCCACGACAGACGCCGCGCCGACCACGGTAGAAACGTGGCGTTAACGCAAAACACCACAGCCACCAGCAGCCTTGGCCAAGTGCGAGATACTGCCAACTAGACGCAGCACCAGGCCAGCTATTAGGCGCGGCGAGCGTCACAGGCTCGACGAACATCGTTTTTCCCTGTTGAAAGCTGACACCGGGTGGCAAGTTCGCTGGCGCCGAAACCACTTCGGGCGTCTGCCGCACGTCGACGTGTGGTAGCAGCCCCATGGGTAGCACGATGGCCAGAAGCAATCCCAACAGTGTTCCGGGCACCGTGATGTTGTCAGGAATAATTTTTTCGTCGATATCGATAAAGCTGGCTGCGGCCATCAGCGTTATTAGTAACGCATGGTTGACAAAAGTTGCGTACGTCCAGTTTGTCGGTACAACGCTCGCGAGTGGCAGCAGCGGAGCTTGCAACCAATCTACGACTTGTGGCACGATGAGCTGTTGCTCGTGTACTTCCCACCAATACAAAGCCGCCAGCCCAACGCCCATCGCCAACTCGATCAGTAGTGGTCGAATCCAGAAACCGCGACCATGCACTGCGCGCTCGCGTCGCAACCCCCACCAACCAAAGACCGGAACGCGGTCACTCCGCCGGCGCGTTGGTGCGTTGGTCGGAGTGGCTCCCCAGGGCGAGATCTCGCGTGGGTTGAACCACGCAAAGCGATAGATAGCCCAGTTCACCAGTGCGCCCAAGCCGAATCCTGCTAGGCAGACGATCAGCAGTTGTAGCAATAGGGGAGCGGGCATGGCAGCGTGCAGTTGTCTGTGACAGTAAGGTAGTAGGCAGTTGCAAATGGAAATCGCGTAGCGATCGTCATTGACCACTGTCCACTGTCCACTGTGCGCTGCCAACTATTTCATCAACAATCTCGGCGGGATCCTTACCTTCGGTATCGACCACAAGCGTAGCACACGACCGGTAAATTGGTTCGCGCGTGGCCAACAACTGCTCGATTTCGTGCAGGCCGCCGCGATTAGTCAGGTTAGGACGCCGCGCTGTGGTTGTCGGGTCGCCGCTAAGCCGCTGGGCGATCGTTTCGGCAGTGGCCTGTAGCCAGACGATCTGCTGGCACTGGGCTAGGCATTTCTGGTTAGCTTCGCGCAAAACGGCCCCGCCGCCAAGTGCCAAAATGGTCTGCTCACGCTG